>NZ_RCSQ01000040.1:0-35515 GCF_004103255.1 Pseudoalteromonas sp. PS5 | reverse complement strand
TTTTGCTATTTAGTTGTTCTAAATGAGAAATTTTTAACGCTGTTAGCGTCAGATTTACTCCTTCAAATTGAGCAAGTATTAAGTCAAATTGGTATTACACCTTAGCAAATGCCACAGTGATTTCAACCTCATTGAAAAGGCCAACCAGCGAGGAGTGAAATTCATTTGCTTAATCAAGTAGATTATTTTGACCAAATAGTAGGCTCATTCGTTAAGTTTTAGTGTTTATCATAAAGTCACGCTTTGTTGTTATTTTAACCATTTGATTTTATTAAAAGCTTTCAGTGGCTTAATAATTGCTTAATACCTAGCACATCAACGAAATGGAACCTCATGTTATGTCTGTACCACTACAAGATAGGCCTCTCGAGTCAGTTAGAGAGGAAATCATCGACCAGCTAATACTCAACTATAGCCATGGTGAACTATCAGCTGAGGCGTTCGAGAGAAGATTAGATCAAGCCTACAATTTACAAGAACACCAAAAAATTGCCGCATTGAGTGCCGACTTACCACTCAAGTCAGACCCCAGATATCACAGTGAAAAAGCAGCTCGGTTGGGACCAAAGTTTACCTCATCGACTGAGGATGTCGAAAAAATGCACATGACTTCAATGTTAGGGTCAAGCCACCGCAGCGGTGAATGGGTTGTTCCCAAGGAAATTCATTTAAAAAATTATCTCGGTAGTATTGAGTTGGATTTTACTTGCGCTATTTTTAGCCACCCTGAAGTACATATTTACATGGACTGCATTCTAGGCAGTGGCGAAATCTATATTCCTGATTCAGTGGATGTGATAACCGATATAAACAATATTATGGGCTCGGTCGAAAATACACGAAATACCTTAGCGACAAATACCCAAGTAAAACAACGCCCTCGCATATATATTAAAGGTAGAACCATTTTGGGAAGTCTTGAGGTCAGTGTAAAACGCTCAATGAAAATGCAGTTAAAACAGTTTGCAGACGGGCTAAAGTCTTTGTTCAGTGATCAATCTAACTCAAAATACTAAATGAAAAAGCCCCTTAGTTGGTCACTAGGGGGCTTTGGTGTGCATATTCAGTGTTACTTTTCTACTGGAAAGCCTCTATCACGCATTAATGCTTCAACTTTGGCGTCACGACCTCTGAACTTTCTATACGCCTCGGCTGGATCCATTGCGTTACGTACCGAGAACAGATAATCCACCAGACGCTGTGCAACGTCTTTATCGTAGAAACCGCCAGGAGAGTCAGCAAAAGCTTCTGCAGCATCAGATGTTAATACCTCAGCCCATAGGTAACCGTAGTAGCCTGCAGAGTACCCTTCACCAGAGAATACGTGACCAAAATGTGTCGTGCGATGACGCATAACCACTTCACTCGGCATGCCTAGCGCATCTAACTGTGACTTTTCAAATGCAACTGGGTCGCCAATTTTGTCTGGATCCGTTGTGTGGAACAACATATCCATAATCGCTGAACCTAAGTACTCAGTCGTTGCAAAACCTTGATTAAAGGTCGCTGACTTTTTAATTTTCTCGATAAGTGCCTTAGGCATAGGCTTGCCTGTTTTATAATGTACTAAGTAACGGTTAATTACTTCATCAGTTGCAAGCCAGCGCTCCAATAGCTGTGACTGGAACTCTGTATAGTCACGCACACCAGAGTTAGAGCTTGGGTATTTCACATTCGATGATAGTGCATGAAGTGCATGGCCAAACTCATGGAAGTAAGTTTCAGCATCAGACCAAGAGATAAGTGTAACTTCTCCTTCTGGTGCTTTTACAAAGTTAGAGTTATTTGAGCTCAACACATTGGTTTTACCATCAAACGTGGTATGACTGCGATACGATAATGCCCAGGCTCCAGAGCGCTTACCTTTACGTGCAAATGGGTCTAGGTACCACAGGCCGATATTTTCACCTGATGTTTTGTCGGTCACTTCCCACACCCGAACATCTGGGTGGAAAACGGGTACCGACCCATCGGTGATTTCAGTAAACTCAAAGTTAAACAGACGACCCGCAACATAGAACATCGCCTCGCGCAGGTTATCCAATTGTAAGTAAGCCTTCACTTCATTTGAATCTAACTGATATTTAGCTTGGCGTACTTTTTCAGCGTAAAAACGATAATCCCATGGCTTAATAGTGATCTTGGCTCCTTCTTTATCAGCGATAGCCTGCATATCCGCAACTTCTTCTTCTACACGAGCAATCGCTGCTGGCCACACTTTCTTCATCAGTGCCATGGCATTTTCTGGCTTTTTGGCCATACGGTCTTCAAGACGCCACTGAGCATAATTCTCGTAGCCCAGTAAATTAACACGTTCGTGTCTGAGCTTTAAGATTTCAGAAATAATAGCTTTATTGTCAAACTCACCGCCATTGTTGCCACGGTTATAGTAGTTATTCCAAACTTTTTCACGTAGCTCACGTTCTGTTGAGTAAGTTAAAAATGGATCCATCGAAGAACGAGAGTTTGTAATCGCGTACATCCCTGACTTACCTCGCGCTTTCGCTGCAGCCGCTGCAGACGCCACAAATGACTCAGGCAAACCTGACAGCTGCGCTTCACTGAGGTAAACAACATAGTTTTCTTCGTCAGCAAGTACATTATTCGCAAATTTTGTGTGTAGTTTTGACAACTCAAGATTAATGTCTGCATAACGCTTAGCGTCATCACCTGTGAGGGTTGCACCATTACGTGCAAAGCTATTGTAGCGCATCCAAGTAATACGCTGCTCTTCCGCAGTTAGCTTTTTATACTCTGCGCTTTCATACACCGTTTTCACTCGTTCAAACAGCTTTTGATTTTGTGTGATCTTAGAGCTAAATTCAGAAAACTTTGGTACTACTCGCGACTGAATTTCTCTAAACTCAGGACTTGAAATATTTGAACTCCACAGACCGTAGTAGGTAAAAACACGATCTAAAGCTGCACCAGTGCGCTCTAATGCCACAATTGTATTATCGAAATTAGGCTCTGCTGGGTTGTTCGCAATCGCTTCAATTTCTTTCAGATTATCTGCCATACCGATTTCAAGAGCGGCTTCTAAATCACTCAGTTTCATTTTATCGAACTGAGGAACACCTTGATAAGGGCCTGAAAATTCCTGTAACAGCACATTATCATACTGTTTGTCTTGAACTAATTTGACCGGCTCAGCCGTTTTGTTAGTAGTACCTGCGCAACCAGCAAGGGCTACACACACTGCAGCGCTTAATAATGTGATAGAAGGTTTGAACATAATATTTCATCGCTTGTTGTTATCTTGAAGGGAAATATTACGGATTGCCTTCAAAAGTGCAATTGCTTTGCGGGTAAAACCTGATTCTACGCGATAGAGCAGCAAGAAGTGCACTCATCGGCTGCAAAATGGGTTAATCTCAACAGTTACGCTGTATAAATAGCCCAACGCTTAGCGCAAAACCAAAAGCTTTTTTCATGGATTGTTACAATTTACCTTGAAAAATTAGCTGAAATCAGCCAAGTTAGTAAAAAACTGATCTGTGAGAATAGATAATGGAAGTAGGCATTTTCATATACGATGGCGCAGAATGTTTAGACTTTTGTGGTCCATTTGAAGTATTCAATACAGCAAAACGCTTTATAGATACTCCCATTAACGTCAGCCTAGTTGCACCTACTCATATCCCCGTCACAACAAGGGGTGGAATGAGTGTAAACCCCCATTACAGCATACATTCACATCCTAAATTCGATTTACTTATTGTCGTTGGAGGACTTCACCACAAAATTTGTGGAAACCACAATGTGCTCAATTGGCTTGCAGAAACCGCAAATCATACTTCACAGTGTGCATCAGTTTGTACTGGCATATTTTTGTACGCAGAGGCCGGTATTATAGATGGCAAACGTGTCACAACACATTGGCAAGATCTCGATGATTTACGTGAGCAATATCCTAGCCTAGAAGTCATTGAAGACACACGATTTGTGATGGATCAAAATTTTACTAGCTCAGCGGGTATCTCTGCTGGTATCGATATGAGCCTGGAGCTTGTGAAAAAGCGCTTTGGGCAGGCTATCGCTCGAAAAACCGCGATGCAAATGGACTACGACTGGCCGAAATATCCTAACGAATAGTTCAGCCTAACTTTATACCAAACCCATTGTATCGCTTTGGTGCAATGACGCCAGAATTTACGGAAGATTTCTACACAATAAATTTTGTTAATTAATCCCTTGTGAGCGATAAAACCTCGTGATAGCGCCATCCACGTTTCTTGATGGCACAAGGGGAACTGTATCCATACAACCAAACACTTTACTAACTTTTAGCGTGTTGTTGCTCTAGATCTGCAACTCGATTTTTTACAAACTTAAGTACATTCTCATACTCTATTTGCGCAGCTGCGAGGTGGGACTTACATTGACCAGCCTGATGGTTTCGGGCGTATGTTTCAATATTATCGAGCACATCAAACAACTTTTGAGCAGCCAAATCTCCAGCTTGCCCTTTCAGGTAATGACTGTATTTTACAGTTGCGTCACAGTTACTATTTTTAATGCTTAGTATTAGTTGCTGCATTTTACTTTCAGAGTCTTGTAAAAACAGCGCATAAAGCTGTTGTAACAGCTCGTAGTTTCCTGATAACCGCGCAAGTACCTCACTCTCTGAAATGGGGAGTTGTTGCCGTACCTCTTCATCGTCTTGGTTGCTAAATTCAAATGGTTGGATAAGCACCGAATCATCTTCTTTAGCATAGATGTTGAGGCTCTCTAGCACTGAAAATAGCTGCTCAATTACAACTGGTTTGGTCACAAATTCGTCCATACCTGCACTGAGACAGCGCTCTTTTTCTCCCGCCAAAGCACTTGCTGTCATTGCAATGATTGTTGTATTGCAAAAACACTCACCACCTTGCCCTTGACGAATAGCTCTTGTCGCTTGGTAGCCATCCATTCCAGGCATATTGCAATCCATAAAGATGGCATCAAAATTAACCCCTTGATCCTCAAATAATAATAGTTTGTTGATAGCATCCTGACCATCTACTGCAAATTGCACTTTAGCACCTTGTCCTTCTAAAATACCTTTAGCAACAATGCGATTAATTTGGTTATCATCAACCACAAGAAACTCGCACCCTGCTACCAAGTTGCCTGTAAGCGTTACTGCCTCTCCTGATTTCTTTAAGCTCGGCTGAAGGGTCACAGCTTTATTGAGGTCAAACACAGAGACAAACTCGCCCAACCTCACAGGTGCGGATATATGCACAATATTGTCAGAATCATTGATATGTTGCAGTTCATCGCCAACCAAAATCACCTTTTTGAACTCACTTGCTACTTGCTCTACCTGAGAAAACGCTTGTTTACTGGTTGCGATACAAATATCGCTTGGGCGAGCATGATCAACATGTTGCCCGCCAAACTTCGTGATGAGTTTAATCATGTAGTCCAACTCAACAGTCGTATCGCAAAAAACAGACACGGTTTTTCCAGCAAGAAAACTGGGGAGGTTGATAGCCTTAGCTTGTGATTTAGCAAACGGTAGCTCGAACCAAAATGCACTACCTTTATGCTTTTCACTTTCAAAACGAATATGCCCCAGCATCTTTTCAACTAATTGTTTACAGATAGAAAGACCTAGGCCTGTACCTCCGAACTCATTTGCGGTGTTGGTTGACTCTTGGCTGAAAGACTGGAACAGTTTATTATGGTTTGCTTTGTCTATACCTACACCTGTATCTTCCACTGCAACTTTAAGCCATACAGTATCGTCTGTCAGTTCAGTGGTGGCACTTAATTTAACATAGCCTTCTTTGGTAAATTTAATTGCGTTACTAAGTAAGTTATATACAACTTGTTTGACTCGCGCAGCATCCCCACATAATTCGATGTATTCGAGGCCTAGTTGGTCGACTATGTAAATTATCTCTTGCTCTTTGGCTTTGGTAGACATAGACAAGGCTACATGCTCAATCACAGAAAGTGGATTAAAAGGTTCATTATCAATCTCTAACTTTCCAGCTTCTATCTTTGATAAATCAAGCACATCATTGATCAGTGACAACAGTGTGGTTGA
The DNA here is from genome assembly GCF_004103255.1 of Pseudoalteromonas sp. PS5. Lineage (NCBI taxonomy): Bacteria > Pseudomonadati > Pseudomonadota > Gammaproteobacteria > Alteromonadales > Pseudoalteromonadaceae > Pseudoalteromonas > Pseudoalteromonas sp. PS5. The sequence goes on along the minus strand of NZ_RCSQ01000040.1, from coordinate 29,475 downwards.
GCTAGTTTCCATCATTTCTAAATATTTTTGCTGATGCTTTGTTACAGGCTCCTTTCTAACCAAATTCAGCGACCCCAAAATACCGTTGAGTGGCGTTCTCATCTCATGACTAATAGTTGAGATAAAGGCACTTTTCACTTCTGAGGCTTTATCAGCTTTATCACGCGCATCTACTAGCTCCTTGGTACGCTCTGCGACTTCATTTTCAAGACGCTCATTCGCCAATAGCAATTGTGTTTCAGCCTCCTGTTGTGCGGTTATATCTTCAACAAACAATGCCACACCTTGGATCACTTGTTTACCACCATAAATTGGCGATAAATTCAGCGATAACCAACTGTTATCTTGACCGCTTTGAGTCAGCTTAATCGAGCGAGACTCGACTTCTTTGCCTTCAAGTACTTTACTTGCATTAGCATAAATAAATGCAGATACGGGGTCAGGTAGAAACTGCGGTTCACTCCTGAGCTTGGTATTATTCAATTTGTTAAAAAAAGATGTGGCCGACTCATTAAAACTTGTGAGCCGTAGAGTTTTGTCAAAACCAAGCACCCCATCTGATGCTCCATCTAAAATAGCTTTGAACTCTGCACGCGTTGAGTCAAGCGCTTGTAAACTTCGGGTATATTGCCAAAAAGCAAAGAAAATCAACGCAAACACACCACTGGCAACTGCAAGTAAACTATATGTTGTGAGTCGTTTTTCATTCAAACTTTGCTGGTAAATTGAAAATGGGATCAGATTGACTAATTTCGCTTTCAAGCTGCCAACGTTTACCCCTTCCACTTCATTAATTAATGCTAAAAAGCGTGCATTCGTTTCTTTGTCTTCCACTAGCTGTAGTTTGTTGTTCCATGGCTGCACTTGATAGCGGCTACGAAAATCTATATCCGGATTGAGATCTCTGCTGTAACGCAGAGCAAAGTCTGGATGATAAATAAATGAGTCGCCCTCTCCTAGCACTATCACTTTTTGCGTATTGGGTGCTTGTGAGACAATTTTATTTATCATTTTTTCTGCATTGGTGTTGATCACTAATATGCCGAACAAATCGTTATCAATATCGTAGGTGGGTAAGGTAAAACGCTTAGTGGGTTGAAACGGCAAAACAATTTGACCGCGCTCTTTGTTCAAATTAATTGACGTTGAGTAGATAGTTCGCTCAGGCAGTTGCAATGACTGCGTAAAATAATCATATTGGCTTTTATTTTGCAACTTGCTATCTAAAACCGTAATAACTTTTCCGAGTTGTCGCTCCACTCTGACTAGCTCCAGTCCAGTATGTGCATCCAATAACCGGATCTGAATCAGACCGTCGTAAGAATAAAGCATAGATCTAAAAATTGTGCTTAGTCGCGCTCGCCACACTTGTAAAGGCGTATTCTCCTGCGGGTCGATGCCATTATTTTTTTCAGCTCTGGCAATACCTTGGATAGGGGGCGTATCAAGTAGAAAGTACAAAAACCTTCTACTGGCATCAATTTCACTTAAATAGATATTATTTTGAGCTAAGTGCACTTGCTCCAAGCGCTGATAAAAACTGTCATTGAGGTCGTCTTGAATGTTATTTTCAAAATATAAAATAGCCCCGGGCAGAACCGCCAACAATAATACAATCGCACTTTTAGCAATATTGGAAGAAGACACGCTTTCTCCTTGATTTTGTGACCGCAGCATGTAATCCCTGCATCACCACTATAGCTCTATACCTAGACAGGCATTGATTTATACCAATTTGACTTAATACTTGCTCAATTTGAAGCTGTAAACTTGGCGCTAAATGCGTTGAAAATTTCTTATTTAAAACCACTAAATAGCAAAATTTTTACCGTGCCCGCACAAATGCAAAAACCTTGGCGATAGCAAAGCGTGGTAGCGAGACTATCGACAAAGTGTTCTCGCCTCAAAATAGAAAGCTTAACTAAGCGAATTGGTATAACTTAAAATCGCAACTTATCTCGCTTTTTATCCAAATTCAAAACTCAGTAAAACTGCGACGAACGTTACAGCAAACGATAATATTTGTTGACGCCAACACCGCCTCTCAACCTTCAGAATAGACGATGACGACGCCATAAAGCCACATAATCATCGCCTATTTAACTCTAGTCTAAATCAATACAAAGGCAATGTTGGCTCGCTTTTACAATGAAAGTCTGTGGCGGTTATGGCTACTCAGATAGTCAATATTGGGTCCTTCCGGTACTACCTGGGTCGGATTAATCATAGTGTGGCTAAAATAATAATGCCGTTTTATGTGCTCAAAATTGACGGTTTCAGCTATCCCAGCATGTTGATATAAGTCCCGCAAATAAGCACTAAGATTTGGATAATCTTCTATCTGCTTAATATTACACTTGAAGTGCCCATGATATACGCTATCAAACCGGATCAAGGTCGTAAATAGTCGCCAATCCGCTTCCGTTAACTGCCCTGCAACCAAGTACCGAGTGTTAGCAAGCCTAGTTTCAATTTTGTCTAGTGCCTCAAACAAATCATGAACAGCAATGCGATAGGCATCTTGTGTTGTAGCAAACCCTGCTTTATATACACCATTATTAATATTGTGGTAAACAAAGTCATTGATTTCATCAATTTCCCTTCTCAGCGCATGTGGATAATAGTCGCTACTATCTCCTGTGATGTGATTGAACGCATTATTGAACATCCGGATGATTTCACTCGACTCATTACTGACGATCTGTGCAGTTTGTTTATCCCAAAGTACGGGAACGGTTACTCTGCCTGAGTAGCTTTTATCATTTTTTGTATACAGCTGGTGCATAAATTCAAGCCCGTACACTCGTTCTCTAACCTCAGGGCGTTGACTTAAGAAACTCCAACCTTGGTCAAGCATATCAGGATCCACAACCGAGACATCAATATGCGCTTCTAACTGTTTGAGCTTTCTAAAAATAAGCGTACGATGTGCCCAAGGACAGGCTAGCGATACATACAAGTGATAACGACCAGACTCAGCTTTAAATCCACCCTTTCCTGTTGCTCCCTCACGACCATCGGGCGTGATCCAATTACGTAGCTTTGCAGATTCCCGTTCAAATTTGCCTTTGCTGCGCTTGGTGTCATACCATTTGTCGTGCCATTGACCATCAATTAATAGTCCCATGTAAACCCCCTATACAATGTCGCCAAAGCGACCCATTTGGTAGTCTCTCACCGCCTGTTGCAACTCTTCTTGCGTATTCATAACAAACGGTCCCATATGCGCTATTTTCTCGTTAATCGGTTGTCCAGCAAGGAGCAAGAAACCGACGTTATTTGTCGCCACCATATCAAGCAAAAAGTCTGAGTCTAATTCGATAAGCGTTTGCTCACCATAACTTTCCAATTGTCCGGTATGGATATAGATCATCACTTTAGCAAATTGAGTAATATCTACCTGTAAACGCGCTCCTTTTTGTAGCCACACATCAGCAAGTGCACTTTGACCAGCTAACTCTTGTAGCGCCGTCTTTAGCTGCACTTCTCCAACCTGCCATGTACCCGCTAGCGCTGTAAAATAACTTGTTTCGTCGAGCACTACTTGTTTTGCAGGTTGCTTTGTTGAATCTTGGTATCTGGGCGCCCGCATCTTTTCTTTAGCTGGCATATTCAACCAAAGCTGAAACCCATGCATCCCCTCTTTATCACTTAACGGCATTTCACTATGTATTACGCCACGCCCCGTACTCATCCATTGAACATCTCCGGCTTGGATTGCCTTACGATTGCCCATTTGGTCTTGGTGCTCAAATCCACCTTTCCTGATATACGTTAATGTTTCTATACCGCGATGTGGGTGAGGTGGAAAACCAGCCATAAAATCCTTCGGATCTTCCGACCTTAATTCATCAATCATTAGAAATGGATCTAAACTTTTTCCATCGAAACCTGCCACTCGGTTAATCTTTACACCAGCTCCGTCACTTGTTGCTTGTGCTTTTTGTATTCGACGTATCTTCATAATAATGTCTCAATATCTTTGTTGAGAATTAGCATAACAAAGCTGAAAAAGATTAAAATTAGTCAAATTTGGTTAGTACGTTCGATATAATAGAATGGAATAAACTTAGCCTATAATTAGATTAAATACTCAGCAGCACTTCACTCTGGTCTGAACAGTGATAATGCACGTCACAAATAACAATTTTTAACAGTAATAACACAATTATCTGACAAGCTTGAGAGGCTACAATTTAACTGCTACTAGGAGCAAAGGATGAAGTCTCTAATTATTTTGATGGCGCTAGCATTACTTACGGCGTGTAGTTCTACCAGTCCTGTCAGTGTAAACGCTGTTGCAGGCCCACCAACTAATCTAACTGTTGAAATTACTGAAGTAAGTAACACGAAAGGACAAATGCTGGTATTGTTATTTGACAACAGCGCCGACTACCACAGTGATAAGAATGTAAATGATCCCGATGCACACTTTTTTCGAAAACTGGTTGTCGCCCCAACTTCTCCCTTAACCACTGTTACTTTTGAGTCGGTACCAGCTGGTAAGTATGCCATTCATGTTATTCATGATGAAGACAGTGATGGTGGCATGGATCGAATGATTTTCCCATTTACAGGCATGCCTAGTGAGCCTTACGCCTTATCCAATAATATTCATGACAGTTTTTCAAAAGGTGATTTTGAAGAAGCGTTATTTACGGTCAAAGCGCCCAATACAAAAATACAACTTACGCTCTCTACACATTTATCAAAAGTCACAGGCCTTTAATATCTGAGGTTTTAACAGGTGTGGTGTTCATCACACCTGTCTTGCGTTTTCCACCTCTGACAATTGTCATTTTATTTTCTGACAACACTCACTGATATTCATTCCGTTACCTATACATACTGAAAATATACCTAGTAAATGGAATCAAGACCGTGAATAGCGCAATCGATTTATCAAATATCAATTTTGGATACCGAGACAGTAACCCCCTTTTAGCGGGGCTAAACCTTACCCTTCAACAAGGCCAAGTGCATGCTATTTTGGGACAAAATGGTGCAGGGAAGACTACTTTAATAAACATCATGCTCGGCAGAATAAAGCCAACATCGGGACAGGTTCGTGTACTTGGTCATCCTCCAGACTCATTATTTTGTCGCCAGCGTGTTGGCGCTATGATGCAGTTGGGCGGGCTGCCTCTGCATATCAAAGTGCGAGAGTTTATCGAGCTTTTTTCAAGCTATCATCAACACCCTACCCCATTGGATGACATTATCTCACTCTGTCAGCTCGAAGGTTTTTTACAGCAAACCTTTGATACGCTCTCTGGAGGGCAGAAACAAAGATTGTTTATGGCCATCGCGATGGTGGGCGATCCGGACATTATTTTTTTAGATGAGCCAAGCGTTGGTATGGATGTAGAATCGCGACAACAACTCTGGCAAGCCATTCTCGCGCTAAAGCAACAAAATAAAACGGTGTTGCTTACCACACACTATCTTCATGAAGCTGAGACACTGGCTGATGAATTATTGGTGCTAAGGGAGGGTAAGTGTACAAACCTAACCGATATACCAGAATTAGCTAACATCTACCCCCGTGCTCAAATAAAGTTTACCTGCGATTTGCCTGAGGTCACACTTCTTGACGCTCTCCCTATGGTAAATCTTAGTGTTGAAGGCAATAAGTTCACCATACTAACGAACGAGCCAAACCCCATTCTACAGCGACTATTAACGCAATTTGATGTTCACAATTTACAGGTAGCACCAATGAGCCTAGAAGAGGCTTACCTTTCTTTAATGAATAATGGAAATGCTTAACATGATGAATACAACATCTTTTTTACTAGAAAGCAAAGTTGAACTATTGAGTATTTTTAGAAGTAAGGGATTTGTGATCCCTGCATCAGTCTTTCCATGCTTGTTTTATCTTTTCTTTGGCATCATGTTCAGCCATGACGACTCTCACAATTATATGTTTATCAACTATTTGATATTTGGGATGATAAGCCCGGCGTTATTTTCATTTGGTGTGAACGTGGCTATTGAAAAGCAAAATGGCTGGTTGGTTCTTAAGCAATTATCCCCTGTTTCTGCATACCAATACCTCTTCGCAAAATGCGTAAGTGCCTCGGTTTTTTCATTAATTGTGGCCTGTTTAATGAGTATGTTAGCTTTGTTTTCAGGTGTATCATTAGCCTTGGAACAGTTTCTTATAATTGTGTTAATCGCCTTATTAGGTACCTTTCCTTTATGTCTGTTAGGGCTCGTAATTGGCTTGTGTGTGTCGGCAAAAGCAGCGCCAGCTGTCGTCAACTTAGTCTACTTACCACTTTCACTGTTGTCAGGTCTTTGGCTGCCAATTACTCTTTTTCCTGAGCCTATGCAGTGGTTTGCTTGGCTTTTACCTACCTTCCATATTTCGCAGTTAGCGCTTGGTGTTATTGACGCCGCTTTAGGTTTTGCAATTTATTACCACCTGAGCATATTCACCCTACAAACCTGTCTCCTGTGCTTTGTTGCACATACCAAATTTAAACAAGCCTAGCATTGATCCCGCAAGCGCACAGACCCTACCCTGTGCGCTTCTTTTACGACATTCGGCAATTATTTTTGCAAGGGCAGCTTTAGTTTTGTGACTCGCCTTTTACCTTAATCAAACGTGAGTTATTTAGTTTTTTATCAACACTAAAGTCACCAGCGCCAGTTGCCGCTAATGCCAAAAAGCCTCCGGCCATCGCTATATTTTTAAAAAACATTAAAAACTGGATTTGATCCGCAAGGTCAAAGTGAAACAGCAAAGCACTAACTAAGCTAAATCCGGCAAAAGCGAGCGCTGTTAGTTGAGTAAAAGCGCCAATCAAAATGAAAAGCCCTCCAATTAACTCAAACGCAATAACCAAAGGTAATAACTCACTAGGCAAACCACTGGAGGCCATATACGCCGCGTTGCCTTCGTAAAATTGGATCTTATTAACAGCGGCTAAGATGAAAATCGCTGACAACCCAACGCGGCCAAACAAAGATGCTAACGATGAAAACGTACTACTTGGATTGATGATATTAATGATGTTCATGATACTTTCCTCAGTTGATAAAATTGGAGGCTCTTTGTTGAAGAGCCGATGAGGAAAGTATACATTCCATTTTATAATATAAAATTTGTAAAAATCACTAACTTCATTCTAATTATAAGAATAAAAGCAAGTCTTAGGCTGAGATAAGGAAGAAACTGATTTAACCTTTAAGCTCGGACTAACTAGTATAATATATAGCCGTCCCCAAACAGAGAGGACATAACTCATACACAACATCATTCAATACCAGTCTAATTAACCTGATGTAACAGCTGCATGGCGTTAAGCATTATCGATGGTTTTCAAGGGTTGAAATCAGTAAGTCTCTACTCACCAAAAATCCACAGATGCTGACCACGACGAGAAAAATCCCATACATAGAACCGATATACACCCAGTCGCTTTGTCCAAGTAATAAGCTGGCTCGCGTGCCATCGTTAACCAATAGTATGTTAACGAGTGATATGCCTATCGCCCCGCGAAAATAAATAGGCCTGTCCATGTGGCTCGCGAATGCAGCAATAATGAGAGAAAACAAACAAAGGTAGAAACCAATAACAGAATACGCACCAGGCTGCATACTTGGATATAATGCAACGATAGAAAGGAGCACAGCGGCCCAACCGGTAGCTTTGTAAATCATTATCAAGTCCTTTGAAAATGTTAAAAAGTGTATGTGATGTAAACAGAGTGAAGTATGGAGTAATACACTTAATTACGCAACCAAATGATGAGAAATATTCACGCAAATTACTGCTTGGCGCAGGCTCAGATCACCTAAGCTGGTTTACTTCTGCCACTATGGCTGCATTGAACGAGCTAATTATTGACCACATATAAGGTTACAAAAAATAAAGTTATATGGAATATCTTATTCCCGAAAGGGGTATTTCAAATAAATGTAAAGTTTCAGTATTTGGAACAAACAATGACACGAATCTATCGCCCACTTTTTATCGCCGCTTCATGCCCATCTAATGCCTTCCTTACCTTTACTTGCAGTTGTGGAATAACACACTCTTCAAACCAGTTATGCTTTTTCAACCATATTTGGTTTCTAGGGCTTGGGTGAGGTAGCGGGATCATGTTTTGGGTTTCATAATTTGCTGCTTTTACCATGTCTGTCACTGATGAGTACTGCGGTAAATAATATCGCTGTGCGTATTGACCGATAAGTAAGGTCAAAGACACTTGTTTCAGAGATGCGAACACCTGTTGATGCCACTTTGGCGCGCACACTGCCTTTGGTGCTAAATCACCTGATTTACCTTTACCGGGATAACAAAACGCCATTGGCATGATGGCAAAGAGATCTGGGTTATAAAATTGCGCCCGCTCCACAGCGAGCCAACTGCGCAATCTATCGCCGCTAGGATCATTAAACGGTAACCTGCTGTTATGCGCTTTCAATCCCGGAGCTTGTCCAATGATGAGTATTTTCGAAAGACTATTTCCCTGAATAATTGGGTTAGCCCCAAGAGGTAACTCAGGTTCGCAGAACCGACATAAGTTCACTTGTGTAAAAATATCCATTTTAGCTTGCTGGTTTTGGCAATAAAAAAACAACCAAGATTATCGCATAGCAACGCTTATCCCCCAATGCACTGAAGCTTTTATTTAATACTTACTTAGTTTAACTCCATTTGAAGCCTGTTGTGTAACCGACTCCCACCATAACAACTAGACGAAATATACAAGTACAGAATATCACCCAACGGTAGCAGCTCAAGTTATGTCAATTGAGTAGCAGGCCATGAAAACAAGTGCGAATCACTATCATTTAGATGCAAATTATTGGATAATAATCTATTACTCTTGTTGTAATTTTAAGGGGTACTATGCCTAATCAGGATAACACTAAAATTGAGGCAGCTTTATACAAATCGCAAGTAATTTCACGTTTTTTAATCGCTATAATCGGCGGCTATTTTGTCACCGTTATGGCCTCGTCTCTGCTTGCTTTAACCTTACCAATAAAGCGCTTAGATGCGCTTTTATACGCATTAACAACAGGCATTCTTTTTTATCCTATCACTTTTATATGGGTATTCGGATGCCGCTCTTTTAGAAAGGTATTGCTTAGCATGATTGGAGTACTTTGTATTCTTTACGGCACGTTGACACTGCTTGGAGGCAAGCTGTGAGGGAGTCATTTTTTCGTAGTATGACTTGGTTACACACCTGGGTTGGCTTACTCGTTTGTTGGTTGCTATTTTTAATCTTCTTTGCTGGGACTGCAAGTTTTTTCAGACATGAAATTAGCTTATGGGCGCAGCCAGCGACACATCATTTACCGCAATATAACCATGCTTTTCAACAGCAAACCGTTACAAAAAGCATAGAACGGTTTCAACACATTGCTCCCACAGCCGAATCTTGGCGTATAGAACTGCCAACCGAGCGCCGCCCGAGCCTTTTACTTATGTACTCTGAGAAACCCGAAGAAGGAGAAAGAAGAGGGAAGCGCCATTCAGAATACTTGGATCCGATCACGTTAGATGCGCTACCTGAGTTTAGAGATACAAAAGGAGGCAACTTCTTCTATCGCCTTCATTTCGACTTACATTATATGAATGCAATAACCGCACGGTGGATTGTATGCTTCGCGACCTTATTCATGCTGATTGCGCTAATCTCTGGTGTGGTGATCCATAAGCGTATTTTTAAGGATTTATTTCAATTTAGAAGCAAAAAAGGTCTTCGAAGTTGGTTAGATGCACATAATGTCTCATCCGTTATTGCTTTACCTTTTCATATAATGATCACCTACACCGGTTTGGTTACGCTAATTTTTATGTTGTTACCACAACCTGCGCAGCAACGCTATGAAGACAAACAAACGCTAAGAGCCGAGCGCTATCCTCTACTTGCGACAGCACCTGCTACAGGGCAGCCGCTTCAGGAGCTTGCGTTAAATAAAGCATTGGATCACTATTATACTAACTCAGGCAATGCGCCACTTCGCCGTATCGTTATTTCATCACCAAACGATGCAAGCGCAACTATAAAGCTTTATGCCAACGCGGGGCGTGCTGTACAGGATGATCCACCGAGCTGGATGTACAATGCCGCATCTGGTGAGTTATTAAAAACACACAATGTCACCTTATCTGGTGCAGAAAACCTCTACGGCGGCATGATAGCACTACACACAGGACGGTTGGCAGAGCCGACCCTGCGATGGCTGTACTTTATTGCAGGACTCGCAGGCTGCGTAATGATAGCAACAGGTGCTGTCATGTGGGCTAAGCGGCTACGCCAAAAGCTTAAGAGAGATGAAAAGCCAGGCTTTGGCCTTAAACTGGTAGAGTCTCTAAACTTAGGTACAATAATGGGTCTACCAGCGGCAACGGCAGCATTTTTCTATGCCAATCGTTTATTACCCACGGAGCTTGTTGCACGCGCAGACAAAGAGGTACTCGTATTCTTTATTGTCTGGGCTATCGTTGCCATCGCTGCCTGTTACAAATCGGATAGATTAGCCTGGCAACTGACGGCTAAAGTAAACGCGCTCGCATGGGCGGGACTTCCTGTAGTGTCCATGCTCACGATTGAAGGGAACTTGGTGAGTTATTTAATACATAAACAGTGGGTATTATTTGGTTTTGACGCACTGGCTATTGGTATTGCCGTAAGCTTTTTGGTGCAAGCTAGGAAGTTAGGTCGCTCCCAAGTAACACCAGCAGCACCCTCCCGCCGCTCTCAACGCGAGGTTAAGATCTGATGCAATGGCTGATATTTTTATTTTGTCTACTTGCCTTTATGGGATTTGCCATAGCGAAGCCCAACCACTATAAAGAAGTACTAGGCAAACGCCCAAAAGGTAATATAACAAGTCACTTAAATATTGCCAGCTGGCTTTGTCTTATAGGCAGCCTGATACTGTCAATCGTAACTCAAGGCGCATATGGTAGCGTACAATTTATTGGTTACATGACAGTAGCAGTGCTGCTACTGGTGGCTATTTTTGCAACCAAGCCTCACTATTTCAGATCACTATTTTACCTAGTGAGCTTTAGCATCGTATTGTGCTCACTATATTGGATCATTATTTAACTAAGGCGCTGCTTGCAGCGCCCTTTTCAGATCACTATTTTACTAAGGTTTCTTAGTTAACCCTTTGAAAGAACAACATTTAGAACAAAATATCGCCAGCACTCCACTTCAAGACGCAAATTTACTAACTCAAACCACATACACTTGGTAAAATTCTGATCCAATTCGCTCTTTTTGATTGGTTAGTTAGTAAAAATATGATCTATATATTTTCTCTTTGCATTAGCTTAGTAAAAATCTGATCCAAACAAGGGAACATAGCCCTAAAGTTACAAACCAACAGAGATGAGGGATGTGCTAACTCATGGCTTTTAAACTCACAGCATATTATTTCTTTATCTAGCGTGTCTATTTTAGGTAATTGAAAAGCTGATGGTGAAAGTTAACTTTAATGCCACTGTCCAACTCAGTTAGTAAAATTACGATCTAATACATGATGGGAGTAATGATAGGCCTTGAAGCCGCTATTATTTCCACCGATACGATATTGAGGAATAACAGCGGCTGAAGTCATTGGCTACTGCGAAGCTTACGTACTAGAGTAAACTCACAATGTATCGCTTAACTCTTATGAAATGAGTGCCCTTTTTATCGTGAGCCATGCTGGGTTGTTGCCTTCCAGTCTAACTGCATATCCCAAACATATCGGTGTTGGGGGGCGAGTGGTTGCTGCGAGTCATCAACTTGCTCAAGCACGTTTTTTGCTTTCACTAAGGTAGCATCGCGACCAAATAAGTAGCTTTGCTCATGCACAATCGTCAAGTATGCTTTATTCAATGCCAATGCACGCGCTTTTGAAGGTGTAATTAGCTCATATATATTTTCAATAGCATTCACTTTCTCTGTATTTAGCGAGCCATCCTTGTTGAACCAGCGCATTAGCATTTCTTGATTTTGCCTAAACTCATCCCCTCCTCCGACACGCATCATATAAGTTAAAAACTCTCCTTGTACTTCACCTTTATTTGGCACATCTTTTATATCGTGTAAATTGATATAACCCCAACCAAGCTTACCCTCAACTTTTCGCGCAAACGAGAAAGTCTGATCATACGTAGAGCCGATCGTCTTGTGGCAGCCATTACAAAACGCTAATTCTTGCTCATGCTGCGGACGAAGTTGCCCCGACTTGTCTTCGATGTATCCGTTAATGGTCCAGCCGAAGTTGTTGTTAATCCCTAAATCACCAAGGTAAAGTGTTTGAGGGTAGTTTTCAAAAGACTTCTCTTTTGCTTCACGATAATAAGCGGCTCCCAAAGATTGTTTTGACTTAAAGTTATGCTTTTTCATATAGCGTACTTCTTTCATTCTGGGCGCGTTAAATATCTGCCCATTATCGTCTACTCCTATGTAACGAACAGTATGCAAAAACTCAGTATCTTCTGGGTACAGCTGATGGGCAAGTTGAATGTGCTTCGCATCTCCAACATAATGTAGGCGGCGTTTTATTTTATTTACTTGGGCTATTTTGCCATCGCCATTTAAATCCTCACCAACTCGCAATTCTGAAATTAAGGGCGTAGATATTTCGTCAAGCCCCTTTACAGCCATCTCCACTAAACTCAGATTTGTTAAGTACACATCTTGGTTATACGTATCACCTTTTTCTCTGAAAGCGTCGGCAAGCCTTATCATTACATCCCCAGTTGAGCCGTTGGTTGGCCAAAAGGTGCTAGGAAAAGGTTTATAATTAAATGCCACCCAACCACTACCGTCATTCGCTATCCCTAATTCATTGAATGCTTTATCTGGGTATGCCAAATCTTTGATTGGTGTTATTTCGCCTTTCCAGCTCGGGTCATTTTTAAGCTTTTCAATAAAAGGTGTGTAATTGTCTTGATTAACCCAGTTAGTAATATCTTGATCTGAAATACGCTTAATAAGTTCAGAGCGGTCTATAAACAAGTTTTTCCAGTGGTTTTTGAACCCCAAATCAGAAAACTCATAGGCACCTTGTAAGTTTGCATCTCGCATCATGTTCGGCCTACTTTTATCGTCGTATGACTGATGACACGCGTAGCATGGGTTCTTCACGCCATCTGTTTTTGTGTAACACTGAGGTGGGATAACTGATTCAGGGTTATAAACTTCATTATGTTCCATATATGCAGTAGCGGGAATATCATCTCCTGGCTGATAAGGTGGCGAAGCTTGCGCTACTTCTAACAACGTATTGTTCACTATGTTAGGTTGCTCATTATCGCAACCAACTATGCTAATACAACTAAAAAGTACGGTAAAAAGGCTAACGTATTTCACTTTTATGACTCCAAAATTTGGACAAAAAAATGCAGTGCATCGATAAATGCACTGCCATCTATTTAGTTATTTTGCTTTGGATCATAAAGCCATAGCGTATTGTTTTCTTGGAAGCCATCTTCACCGATAATGATGCGACCATCTTCCATCACAATCACGTTGTCAGGTTGTGAGAGTTGATTCACATCACAGCGCTCAGCACCAGTAAGTGAAGAGCGGTACGTCGATCCCATCACAACTGGCTCAATACGTGTTAAGTTATAGTTATTGTCGATATGTGCTCGATATACACCGCCACAATCTTTCACCCGTGCTGAAAGTTGAATATCACCTTCACCATCAATCATGGTTTTATCTATATCTGCAATCCCGATATACATATACGCTTTATCAACGACTTCTCCAGGCACCACATCTTGTCCGGTTACAGCCTCCAAAACGCGGTTATGATTAATACTAATGCCCTCAAGCTTGCGCCATTCAGCCGTTGCGCCCTTTTGACGTGCAGCTTGTCGTGACTCAAGGAAAATAGCTCTGTTATCCATAGGTTTACCAGCTGTTACTTTGCCGCCACCATTTTCTATGGTTGGATAGGTTGCAGCCCCTGTCGCCCACGCTTTAACGTCCGCAACAGACAAGTAGCTTGTTTGCCCTTCCACATAGTCTGATGTATTAATACCATCATACTCAGCAATCCAAGTTTCAATTTGCGCATTACTACCTCGGCCAAGCTCCACCCAAGAGATGTCAAACCCGGTAACAGCAGGATCTGTCAATCCGCTATCTTGCTTTAATTTTGCCGCATATAGCACACCTGCACTTAAATCTTCAGGTTGATCGGCAATAAACTTAAACAATACTCCACCGGTATCATCTTGTGATGAATAAACAGTGCGACGATCCGGCATCACGACTGAGTTTTCATGTTCATATCGTCCGATTGTGAAGTGCTTCACCACATCTGGAGTGTCTGTTGTCGGGTTTTGGATCTCTGCAATATAGCCGTAGCGATATGGATTAGGAAAGTCAGGTGCTGTCAACGCTTCCATCGTGTCATTCCCTGTTTCGGCAGGGTTATTCCACTGTGGATCTTGTGTCGTATCAACCGCGGACCATACAATCCACTCTTCAGAAGTTAGCGGAGTTCCCCAAGGAGAAACTGAGCCAAAGCAATTCGCCGCAGTGCCTTTAACACCATCAAAATCAACCATCATTGCTTCTTCAATTGACCACTTACCAGTTGTCGATTTGCTCATTTTTAAACGGCTTACGCCACCAGGGTAGGCTTCCCAATTTGTAAACAGGTAACCAGAATCCGCAGTTACTGGAATAAAGCCATTAAAATCAGGATTGTCGTTTTTAATGATTTCTTCACCTGTGGAGATACTGTAATGTACCCCAAGACCGCCAGCTAATCCTTTGTCACCTAGCTGCGAGAACTTATCACCTGTTTGCCCCAAAATTTGGTATTGGCCAATTGCAGAAACCACCGTTTGTTGCTCCATGGTTGATGCAGGTACTGGAGCACTGGGTATATTAGATGGCAAGTTATTAAAATTCACACCTGTGAGGACACCCACTGTACCTGTATTAAAAGGCGTGTTGTTAAAGTTATCTGTCTCAGTGTTTGTGTCATTTGGATGTTGCACATTAAAGAATAAATCACCACCTTGAGAGAGGAAAAGACCCGTTACCTCTGCACCTGCTGGTACCGTTGCGATACGAACTAGACCAGGAACACTATAACTACCGTCACGACCATCCGTACCGTCAGTACCGTCAGTACCATCCACACCGTCCTTGCCGCTGGTGCCATCAGTGCCATCGACACCATCCTGACCATTGGTGCCATTTGTTCCATCTTGACCCGCAGTTCCTTGCTCACCTTTCGGGCCCGTGGCGCCTTGCGCACCATCGTCACCGTCACAAGCTGTCAGTGCCATGGCAACTGCCGCTGCTATTAAAGAATATGCTACACGCTTCATGAGTTACTCCAGTTCCTAAGTATTATTGTTTTGAAAAGCGTGCAACAGTGTGAAGTGTTCCTGTTACAGTTGACTGAATGATTTATTAACCATTTCCTACAGGAATAAGACACGATGGCCGTTGTCTCACGACCATTGAAATAAAAACCCAAAAAGGGTACTGATTGTAAAGGGGGTTTACACTACTCTTACTCTATTGCTTCATGCTCCATATAAATAAGTGCTTCAGTGTCAAAGCCATATCTATCAGATGTCGCTTTAAATTTATTTATAACGGTTTCAGACACTTTCGGAGTTCTTGAAAGTAACCATAGATAATCTCGGTTATAGCTTGTTACAAAAGCATATTGATAGTCTTCATCTAATTCAAATACCACATAGCTTCCATAAAATGGTCCAAAAAATGATACTTTAAGGTGCGCTATTTCCTTATTTGCAACAAACTTGGCCTTTCCTATCGCTTCTTTCCACACTCGCTCTTCTGTTACATACCCCCGATTAACAACCTTGATAGAGCCATCCGAATTCTGGCTGTAAGTCGCGGTAACATTTTGCATTCCTCTCTCAAATGCGTGATCCAACCTTGCAATTTCGTACCAAGTACCTTGGTATCGCTCAACATTAAATTCTTTGACCGGTTCAATTCCATTTGGCAGTCCGGTGCAGGCCGCCATCGATATGGTCACGATCGCACCCAAAAGTAGCTGTCTTAATTTCATTATTGTCTCCAATTTTGTCATCCTAATCATACGCGCTTATTAATGTTGTAGATTAGATCAAAATATAATTAGTACTTGGTATGTAAAGAAAGTAGTGATTTACCGTTTAGCATGCCAATTTTTCCCGATTTATTTTACACTTATAAAAATTTATCTCAGCAATGCCCCATGGATACAACACAAAACAAAAAAATACTAACTCGTGGCTTTGGTGCAAAGACAGGTCATGTTGCCTTTTATATTGAACATCCACCAGCCATACTTTCCTATAAGAACATCAGTAAAATCATACCCCTAGAGGGTGGAGAGATTGATTATATCAACAACCAATGTGGTAATGGCTGGCGGAAAATATTTAATGTTTTTGCCAAGTTTTTGTTCGCTGCTCAGTTGCCAGATCACAATATTACTAACTTCCCAAGTTGGCAGTCATATCGAGATAGCGCTTTATTACAAGCCTCAAGCCAAGAAGCCCTACTCTTTTCACCACCAGATTTTTCAATAAAATCATACAACTGGCATATAATTGCAGGGCGAACATATGCTAAATCGCTATTGAAAGATCAGATTTTTACTAACAGCTTGATATGGTTAGATGATGAGTTTGCAGTAGATACAGAGTTAAACCTGATCGTTTCACCATTTTTAGACTATCGCCAGCTAAGTAATATAAAAATCAATAGGTTAGCAAAGATAATTAAGGGGAACTAAGCTCATTTCTGCCATCATTGACGTTAACTTCACACTCTTAGATCACATTTTTACTAGGTAAAAATGTGATCTAACGTAAAGCGCTTTAGTATCAGATCATCATTTTACTAACCCAATTAGCAGTTATATTGCTTACAAATCGGCTTCTTAACGTCGAAATATGGGATAAAACAACAGAAAGCGAGCAATCTAGATCAATATTTTACTAACACCACTTATACCAATTTGCTTAATTAAGTGGTCTATTTTGAGGCAAGCAAATTGGTAGTAGACTTGGTAAAAACTTGCTCTATTTTTTGGTTGCAACAACACCTGAAAAACCAAGTGCCTTGAAATAGGGTTTAGCGACCCCAAACCCTGCTGCATCGAGTAATTCCGCTAAGCGTATTTTATCG
This sequence comes from Pseudoalteromonas sp. PS5, assembly GCF_004103255.1. Taxonomy (NCBI): domain Bacteria; kingdom Pseudomonadati; phylum Pseudomonadota; class Gammaproteobacteria; order Alteromonadales; family Pseudoalteromonadaceae; genus Pseudoalteromonas; species Pseudoalteromonas sp. PS5. The sequence continues at coordinate 12,325 of NZ_RCSQ01000040.1, read as the reverse complement.
ACTGGAAAAAACTCATGTTCTAAATTGACTCGCATGTGCTGCTCACCTTTCTCAGATAGCCCCAGTTGCTTACAAGCGATAAGCTGTGCGTCACGTTCAAAGGGCGTCACCGGCTTCTCCAAATCAGCAATAAAAAGGTGACCATTGGGTTTTAGCTGCTCACTCATTTGTTTAAATAACCGAGCCTTATCGCCATTGTCTTTCACAAAGTGCATCACCAATAAGCACAGCACAGCATCAACTTGATAGGCCGAAGGCGAAAGCGCACCATAGTGAAGTTGAACACGTGAGTTGATTTTCAGCTTAGTAAAATATTGATCTGCTATTTCTAGCATATCAGCAGATACATCCTGCGCGATAAAACGCCACGTATGGTTAAGCTTTGCTAACTCAACCACTTCCTTTCCTGTTCCAGCACCAACGATCAGAATTGTCGCATCATCAGGATAGAGCGCTAATAATTGAGCGCTACTTAACTGATGAAGTAACTCATAACCTGGTACTAGTTTAGTGATTCTTGAGTCGTAGTTTTGGGCTTCGTCGCCCGTAAAAGTCGGCATCCAAATTTCCTTATGTTTGTGGTACCAAATGTAATGATGAATAGCCTCCAGGCTGCTTATCGACATGGATCCGCGTTGCGATCCGCTCACTCATTTGCGCTACGTGTGAGATCACACCAACCTTACGCCCCTGAGATTGCAGCGCATCTAACGCGTCAATCGCGACTCCCAGTGTTTCTGGATCTAATGTCCCAAAACCTTCATCAATAAATAGAGAATGTATACTCACCTGATTGGAAGATAATGCAGCAAGCCCCAGAGCTAAAGATAACGACACCAAAAACGACTCACCGCCTGATAGCGTATTGACACTTCGCTGCTCATCCGCCATGTCCTTGTCTATTACCGCGATTTCTAATGACTGCTCAATCGTCGTCAACAGATAGCGTCTAGACAGTGTCCGAAGTTGTTGATTAGCGTACTGTAATAATATTTTTAATGTTTGTGTTTGCGCCCAATTGCGTAATTTTTTGCCCGTTGCATCGCCAAGTAACTTATCTAGTAAATGCCAGTGCTCATAGTCTTCTTGCAGCTGAGCCAAAATAGTTGCTTGGTCTGAAAATTGTTGTTTATTCTGCGTATCAATTTCCAAAGTGCTCTGCACTTGTAGTAATTGATTTTGTACTTCCTCGAGTGCTTGGTTGCTCACCTCAAGCTCAGCCTGCACGCACTCTTTATCTATTCCGTCAGGAAATTTTTGTTGTAGCTGTAGCAACTCCTCACGTTGATGTGACAAAAGTATTTTTGTGTCATCGCACATACGCAGGATTTGATGATACTGCTCCAACTCGGTACGTGCCTCCTCTGAGCAAGCATCGAGTAATATTAATACCTGTGCATGTTCTAAGCGATTCTCATTTAACCAGTGTTCAAATCGCTGTGTTAGCTGCTGCACACGTTCGCCGTACTCAGCAAGTTGCTCTGTCAATTGTGATTTAGCTTGTGAGGCACTTTCACGTTTAGCTTCCGTCTGACTAATGTCAACTCGCAATTGTATGAGCGATTCTTGGGTCGTATTTTGCTGCGATTTTAACGCAGTAACCCACTCATCTAATGTCGAATGTTGTGATGGTAGATGCTTTTGCCTTTCACACACAATATCTTGTATGTGCTGTTGATGCTGCTGTAGCACATCTTCCAACTCAGCTAGCCTCAGCGCTTCGTCTTGCTTTTGCTGTGCCAATAAATTGCACTGATGCGTCAAACTGTCTTGATTTTGTAACAGCTCATCATAGCGCTTAGTGGTGGTAAGCCAACGTTGTACTCGCGCTTCCAACTCAGCCAAACCGGTACTGCATGATAAATCAAATTGCTGCCACCACTGTTTATCATCAATTAATGACGCTAACCTGTCTCTTAATGATTTGGACTTTTGCACAAGTTTCTCATGTTCAGTACGTAAATGAACGATCTGATTATCTAGGTCATGATGCTGTTGCTGTATCGCCTGCTCTTGATCTTTAGCTTTCTCAAGTCTTTGCTGCGACAGCTGAACATGTTGCCACTGTTCGTCTATCTGGCTTCTCAAGCGTGTTAATTCAGCGATCTGAGACTGAATTTGGAGTAACTTTTGTTCGGCTTGCGTCGCGTTTTCTACCTGATAGTTGTTCGGTAACGTCTCTAAATATTTGCGACTTTCATCAATCTGCTTAGTGCAATGAGCAATCTCTTGGTTCACAGATTGCCACAACGCATTCTCACGCTCTTTTTCACCCACTTGTTGATTATACCGCTGCAACACTTGTTCGCGAGCTTGCTCCGCAGCCTGATATTGAGCACGAAAGTCCCGCAATAATTGCTCCCAATGTGTATCAATATGCTCAACACCATAGGGGTGCTCTTTTGCACCACACACCATACATTCTTGGCCGGCTTTGAGTTGTGAACGTAAGTCACTGATCCGCTCACTAGCTCTGAGTTGCACTTGTTCTAAATTATCTCGGGTGAGTGCTAGGCGCTGTTTTGAAAGTTCGTCCTGCTGTTTAGTATCTTTTATCTGTAATTCTAATCGCTCTAAACCAATATGATGTTGAGTTTGCTGCGAGCGCAGTTGATGTAAAAGTGCCTCTCCTTCATTGATACTCTTGTGCGCTTGAACACACGCCGTCCAGTTTTGCATATCTTGAGTTAAGTCTCGAGCCGTTAACGGGGCTAAGTTTGCTTTCAACTCTTCAAGCGTTTGAACATCAGTAAGATAGGCTGAGTTTAGGGCTTGTGCTTGTACTTGGCATTCCTGTAAACGCGTCGCAAGTTGTTGCTGCTGCTCCGGTAAGCTATCGAGTAACGAAGTACATTCCTTGAGCTGTAACAATAATTGCTGTAAGTCCTCAAACTGAGGCAGTACTGTGTGCCACTGCGATGCTATGTTGGCAACCGACTGTAAGCCTGCTTGCTGCTGTTTAAGCTGGGTAAGTTCGCTCTCAATGTCTTGACGCTGCGATAGCTGCTGCTGTAATTCAAAGTCATACTGAGCTGCCAACTCAGTGTGTTTTGCAATGATGGGTTTAGTTTCTTGCTCCTGAGCACGATGCAACTTTAATTTGTCATCTAATTGCGTGATTGCATCAAATTTTGTCGCTTGCTGGGTAAAGTGCGCCTGCTGCTGAGCAAGTTGCAATTCTAACGCTTGCTCATGTGTTCGTAACGTATCCAAGGTAGTCTCAAATTCTAGCTCTTGTAGTTCTGAGAGCTGTGTTTGGCACTTTGTTTGGCGTAATTGTACTTGCTCTAGCTGCTCTCTATTATCTCGGATCTCATTCGCTTTGAGTACTTGCTCTGCGTGTTTTTGCTGCGGTTCACTCTGTATCAGTTGCTGTTCTTGTTGCTGCAACCTCTGCTCAATATCAATAATTTTTTGTTGTCGTGTTTCAATATCAACTAACCACTGAAGCTGGGTGTGAAACTGAGTGCTTTTGCTTTGTAGTTGATTTCTGTTTGTCAGCAGTGAGTCTTTTTGTGTTTTAAGCTCGGCACGCTGCTCTGCTGATAACAAGACAATCTGCCCTAACCTTTCTTGCAGTGCAGTTAACTCTTGTTTTTTTACCTTATGCGCTTCAAAAATTGCTTTACCGATCTGGCTGAACTTTTCGGTGCCGGTTAGGCACTCGAGTAATTGCGCTCGCTCATCACCTCCCGCTTTCAAAAATGCGGAAAATTCATGCTGAGCAAGTAATACAGCCCGAGTAAACTGGGCAAAGGTCAGCCCGACTAACTGTTCAATTTTTTGCTCAGTGTCTTTCTTCTTTTCGCACACCAGCGTCATATCAGGTAGACGAAATAGCTCTATCGATGCCGGTTTTAGATTGCCTTTTGGGCTTTTCCTGGCACGCTCAACAGACCAAACCACTTGGTATCGATTATTATCTTGTGCGACAAAAACAACCGATGCCGATCCTGCTGTACAGCCTCTGCGCAGCAAATTTCGGGGATCATTGAGTTTTATGTTGTCGCCGTTAAACGCTACCTTTTCTTTGTCATCTGATTTTAACCTTGCGGTTTTACCATAAAACGCAAGACAAATGGCATCAAGTAAGGTGCTTTTTCCCGCGCCGGTGTCACCTGTGATTGCGTAAAGACCGGTATCTTTGAGAGGCGCTTTCGTAAAGTCTACTTCAGCACTTTCAATGGATGCAAGATTGGTGATCTGTATCTTTTCAAGTTTCATCGTTTAACTCTTCCATGTTAGCGATAACTTCCGCAAGCTTATTGTGTAGACTTACAGGCGCTTTTTCTTCATCAGGCTCAAGTTCTCTGTATGCAATATCGAGTAAACTGGTAACAGACAGTGATTCTACTTTGGCTAGGTCCTCAAACAAATCCTCCACGGTGTCGCGCGCCTGTGTTACACGCTCAATTCCGCAAAACTGTATCGCTTTGCCTTTTAATACAGCATCAATTTCAGCACGAAAGCGACTACTCGTCTCTGCTGAGGAAAGCCTTAACCTAATATAAGGAGCACTGTCGTACTGGCTAAAATCGTTTGTCGTGATTTCCTCACATAACTCGCGAAGACGCTTTGATCCCGTATCAGGAATATAAAGCACATCTTTGAAGCGTGGAACGTAAAGGGGATTTACAGCCACCAGCCTGTGTTCACTGAATTCGGCCAACAGTACTTGGTGGCTATAATGTCGTTCAGAAAAAGACATAGGTAAGGGTGTGCCGCAATATCTAATCGCATCGTGCTTTGCCACCTTCTGCGCTTTATGCAAATGACCCAATGCAACATAGTCAAACTGCTCGCCAAACACACCCGCTGAAATTGAGTCGAAGCCACCTATATTGAGGTTGCGCTCTGAATCCTCCGAAATAGCGCCACCTTTGGCATGCAAATGCCCCATCAATATAACCGGGCCTTTGCGTTTGGGTATGGTATCAATCGCCTGTTGGTAAGCGAGTTTAACACCTGTTTGATAATCAAACTCTTCATCTGAGGGTTTAGGAAGATCGGCACTACGCAGAAATGGCATTGCAACGACGTGTAGTTGCTGGGCTGCGACTGTCAGCTCTATCACCACTTTCTCTGGTGCTAATTTGTCAAAGCGACCAATTACATGTGTGTTGAACAGTGTTAATAGAGGTTTTGCAGCTTCAATACGATTAGCTGAATCGTGGTTGCCAGCAATAATTATGATGTGCAGCGCAGGGCACAATTGAGTGGCTTTTTGAATGAAAGTATATAGTTGTTTTTCTGCCGTAGCTGGCGGCGTAGCAGTGTGGAAGATGTCACCACTTACCAATAACACATCGATTTGGTTTTTGACCAACTCATCACATAACCAGTCTAAAAAGCATTGGTGCTCTTCTATCCGATCATGTTCGTAGAATGTTTGCCCTAAGTGCCAGTCTGATGTGTGTAAAACCTTCATTTAGCGTTCCTTTTTCTCAAGAAACGCTAATATAACATCGTCAAGCAATATTCGTCTTGTGAATATTGGCGCTTTACCTACTTATCGAGTTAATTGCCACCACGCAAAAATGATCACCGGTAGAGCGACTAAAAAGAATTTTGCCGGCAGCTTCAAAACGCGACTGTGTTTATCTTGCACACGTTTGATAGCCGATTTTTCATTACATGCTGCTACTTTATCAACGTAAAAATAGCCATCATCTAGATAGTCTTTACAGTTCTGTTCGTCTGCAGGAATTGCAACAAACTTCTCTTGTTTTTTTAGTATGTAGAAATCCATACTGCTCACCACATTAGATTCGCTAAACGGGTATTTAGTACTGAGCAAAACTAACGCCAGTTTTACTCAAATATTGTGAAGTGCGCGATTTTAATGACAAACTTAGGTCAATATCAACAACTAATTTTAATTTCTTTATTTATTTATAAAATGTAGACAATAAATTGGCAGAATACCTTTATGGCATGCAAATTAATTTATCCTAATTTGCCACTTTTCCTTATCAAAAACAAAGAATTGAAAAGTATGAAAGTCATCGGTTATCGGAACTTGTTACTTTATCTCAAAACTTTGATCTCTGGTTTTTTCTTTGTCAACTTATTGGCATTGACCGAGCGCCTTCATCACCACGTGTCGACACACTATTCGCTTCGGATTCATATAATATAAAACATTGAAAAATAGAACTTATCGATCAGAGTTTTGGTACGGTAAAACAGGAAATAATAATGAAAATATCAACACGTGCCATCCCTTTGATGGCAATACTGGCTTTATCACAGGTCGCGCATGCTAGTGCGATTGCTCAGACCAAAGGCCATTTCGAAGATAAGTTCCGCCAACTTGACGAAACACTCCCCACCCCCAACATATATCGCAGTGCAGCAGGGGAGCCAGGTGAACACTATTGGCAACAAAAAGTGGATTATGATATTGATGTTCACTTAGATGAAAAGGCTAAAAAGATAAGTGCGAAGCAAACTATCCACTATAAAAATAACTCACCCCATACCCTCAAATATTTATGGCTACAATTAGACCAAAATATTTTTAAAATGGACTCAATTGCAGAGCGCAGCACCACATTTGAGAATAAATTACAGAGTAATCCTGTTGCAAACCCTGCAAAAATTTCACTCAATCAACTCAGACGCCAGCAATTTATGGATGATAACGAATTAGGGTTTATCATCGAAAAAGTTACAGATAGGCACCATAAACCGCTCAATATAACCATTGTAGACACCCTGATGCGTGTGGACCTAAACGAGCCACTAAAACCAGGAAAGGAAACACAGTTAAACTTAGCGTTTGCCTTTAATATTGTTGAAGAAGATGCCGTCGGCGCACGTTCAGGATATGAGCATTTTGATAAAGATGGTAACGATATATTTTTACTTGCTCAGTGGTTTCCACGACTTGCGGCCTATACCGACTACGAAGCGTGGACAAATAAGGCTTTTCTTGGCAGTGGTGAATTTACACTAGAGTTTGGTGATTATAATGTTGAAATTACTGTGCCAGCGGATCATATCGTCGCCGCAACAGGAGCGCTTGAAAATCCGCAAGAGGTATTAAGCCAGTCACAACAGCAACGCCTAGTTCAGGCAGAAACAGCATCTCGCCCAGTTTTTATAGTCTCTGAAGAGGAGGCAGTTGCCAACGAAAAAACCGCGACGAATGAAACTAAAACATGGCATTTCAAAGCTAAGAATGTGCGTGACTTTGCTTGGGCATCCTCACGAAAGTTTATGTGGGATGCAAAAGGCTATCAGCAAGGTGGTAGTGAGCAACCACTCGTCATGGCCATGTCATTTTATCCAAAAGAGGGTGGGGAACTTTGGAAAAAGTATTCAACAGAGGCAATTATCCATACCATGGAGGTCTACTCTCGGTTTTCATTTGATTACCCTTATCCAACCGCACAGTCAGTGAATGGACCTGTTGGAGGAATGGAGTATCCAATGATTACCTTCAACGGACCAAGAACTACACTACAAAAAGATGCTACCCGGACTTACTCACTTGCTGAAAAACGCTTTTTGATTGGTGTTGTTATTCATGAGATTGGGCATATTTACTTTCCTATGATAGTCAACTCAGATGAACGCCAGTGGACTTGGATGGATGAAGGTCTAAACAGCTTCTTAGATGGCGTGGCGGGAAGAGAGTGGGATCCCACCATCCCCTGGGGAGTCGAGCCAAGAGACATTGCAGCCTACATGAAATCTGAAAACCAATCTCCCATCATGACTCAGTCTGATAGTGTACTACATTTAGGACCAAACGCTTATACCAAGCCAGCCGCCGCATTGAACATATTACGTGAAGTGATTTTAGGTCGTGAACTATTTGATTTTGCCTTTAAAGAATATGCGCTGCGTTGGAAGTATAAGCGCCCAACCCCAGCTGATTTTTTTAGAACCATGGAAGAAGCTTCAGGCGTTGATTTGGATTGGTTTTGGCGCGGCTGGTTTTATAGTACAGATCACGTCGACATCTCACTGGATAAAGTCTATCAGTTACGTTTGGATACCAAAGATCCAGACATAGACTTTAATCGCCTAAGAGAATTTGAACAAAGCAAGCCCGTGTCGTTGTTTGTTATGCGCAACCAAGAAGAAGGCCGTGAGCTGTGGGTTGATAAAAACAAAGACATTCGTGACTTTTACGATGACCATGATCAGTTCACCGTAACGAACGAAGAGCGCAATGAGTATCAAGAGTTCTTATCAGAACTAAAACCTTGGGAGAGGCGAACCCTTGAGCGCGCAATCAAAGAAGACAAAAATTATTACGTACTCGCTTTTAGCAATCTAGGTGGACTGGTGATGCCTATTCTCTTGGAGCTAACCTATCAAGATGGGACAAAAGAGTCGCGATATATTCCAGCTGAAATTTGGCGCCGTAATGCCAAAACGGTGAATAAATTAATCATCACCGACAAAGATAAGTTACTTGCATCAGTCACAATTGATCCGCGCTGGGAAACCGCTGATGTTGACATTGAGAATAATCATTATCCGAGGCGGATTATAGAGTCTCGTTTGGAGCTTTATAAAAAGAAAGCCCGTGAAGGGAAGGTATATCGTGACATTATGCAAGATGTAAAATCCAAACTGAAACCACTTGACGAAAACGAGGATAAGCCATGAGGATCTGGTATTTCAGCTGTGTTTTAATACTACTAATGCTGTCTTCATTATGTCATGCACATCAACTAAAAGCGGCAATCACTACTGTGTTATTTAATGAGCGAAGCGGAAACATTGAAGTAATGCACCGCTTTTACCTACATGACACTGAGCACGCAATTGAGCACCTTTTTAGTCAAGATGCTGACATTTTTAACAATCAAAAAGATAGAGATAACTTTGCAAGCTATGTCAGTAAACGAGTTGAGTTAAAAGCAACTAACGGTAAAGCGCTCCCATTACAATTAGTGGGTGCTGAAATCGACGGTCAGTTTTTTTGGGTATACCAACAAACCCCTTTATTCTCACCAATTACTGCGCTGAATATGCGTCACGGTGCACTCAGAGATGTCTGGCCGCAACAGGTGAACCTAGTTAATTTTGAAGGTAAAGGAAAAGTGAAGTCCTTACACTTCGATGGCAGCGATGACTGGCTCAAAGTGACATTTTAACCTAAAGCGCTACGGCGCTTTTTACTTTCCCCGTAAATATCCTAGACTAAAACTAACTATAAATTTATCCGATAGTGAGGGCAAGGAATGAACGCCTCAGTGGTATATATACTTATCTTTATTTTGCTAGCGCCTCTTACTTCTGTGGCAAAAGATGTGGTTCGCTACAATATTTCCAAAGAATTTGCCGATCCTAAACAAGATTATTATATCGCCCTGTTGCGACTGGCACTTAATAAAAGTCGTGATCAATATGGCCCATATCAATTAATCGAAAACTCCTTTGATCAAGCACCTCAAGGTAGGACATTGGAGATTTTAGAACAAGGGAAGTTATTAGATGTCCACTGGAGTATGACATCTATTCAACGAGAACAACACTTAGGCACCGTGTATATCCCGCTTCTAAAAGGGATGATGGGGGCACGGCTTTTCCTCATTCACAAAGATACCGCAGCTAGCATAGCATTACTCAACTCCCCCGTGCAGTTGGCAAGCCTTACCATAGGAAGTGGCATTGACTGGCCTGATACCGCAATCTATGAAAAAAACGGCTTTGATGTTGTTACCAGCGTTGCAACATTATTACCTAAGATGCTTGAGGAAAAACGTTTTGAGTTATTTCCAAGGGCACTGCATGAGCCCTGGACCGAGCTTGCGCACATAGATAACGCAGTAGTAGAACCTCAGTTTGCATTTTGCTATCCCGCTGCCATGTATTTCTTCGTTAATAAAAATAACACACGTTTAAAAGAGCGACTCTCTTTTGGCTTGAAAAAAGCCATTGATGATGGGTCATTCAACAAACTATTTTTTAGTCACCCAGTAACTCGCGAGGCAATAACCAAAGCAAAATTCGAGGACAGGCAGGTATTAAAACTCCTCAACCCAAATCTAAGTGGCCATACAAGAGATACACTTTTTAATCCACGGTTCACTTGGCAACCGATCCATCAATGTATATCCCCTCATTGACCGAAGGCTTGTTTGTAGTCCTCAACTCACTACTCTGATATTAGCGTCAATGCGCTTTCAACTACGCAAATAGAAATGAGGTTTCACATGAAAATTGCAACTGTTCTGAACTAAAAATAGGAACAGAAATCCCCGCATTGTTCATGAAAAAAATTACAGATGAATCAAAATATTTTAAACATAAAAATCAATAAGATAAAAAAATACACTAGATACAATTATCAAATACTGAAATAAAAGCTAAACGAATCAACCACTTTAACGCAACACACTTTAGTTACATTTGTTTGACAAAAAGGAAATCCAACATGATAAAAACACACACATTGTAAAGGTTTGTTAATGAAAAATATGTATACATATCATGAAGATATTTAATCTTAATGAATCCATTTGAAAAAACATCGTAAATTATAAGTTGATCAAGATCCCGCATCATGAATAGTATTTCACTAATTATTAACGTCGTCGTGGTGAATTATGCGGTTACTGATTATTGCATTACTTATTGGTTTTATTGGTATTGCTGTTTGGAAAATGATGCCTGAAACGGGGCAATCACATACAAATTTAATTCAAGTAGAGAATACTCAGAGCAATGAACAAAGTGGTGAAATAAGTTCAACTTTAAAACCCACATCAACGTCTCAAAAAGACTTACAAGCAACTTCACAACACAAAGACAGTGATTTTTATGCTGTAAACAAAGTATCAGACAAAGCAAAAGCTGTACTCGAAGCCGCAAAAGTGTTGCCAAAAGATCTCAAGAACGAAGCTTATATTGAGTTTGATTTAGCATCGCTGAGAAAACTCGAAGGTGGCGATAACTTTGAGCTGCTGATCCCACAAACGCAGGAGTCATTTATTGCCGAAGTAACTGGAATTTCTTCAGCTGAAAATGGCGACAAAAGTGTGTTTGGTAAAGTAACGGGTGCAGATGGGCGCTTTCACACCACAGTATTAACCGTCGGCAAAGACGCTGTTTACGGTCAGCTTACTGCACCTAGTGGGAATTACGTATTTGAGTCCAAAGATCAATACGGCTGGATTGCAGCGAAACGAGATCTGTATCGGTCGCATCAAGAAGAAGAACTTCACCCCCATGATCACCACAAGGACACGAAACAAGACTTAGTTTCAATAGAAGAAGATATTTTTACACCCAAAAAGTAATACCTATTTGCTTATTTAACTGCTTTATTTTGAAACGAGAGGGTCTTAACTAAAACTTGACGGTAAACTTTCTATCTATTTGTTTTAAATAGAAAGTTTAGACTCTTTTCGCGTCTGATTAGCGCACTGAGATTGAGTAGGTATTATGGCAAATTGGTATAACGTTCACTAAAAGAAAGGAAAAACAATGAAAACAACAGTAAAGGTAGCATCGCTGGCAACAGCACTCGCACTATCAGCAAGCGCATCAGCAGTTACAGTCGATATTGGTATTTTATATACTGACCAATCAGCGGCTGCAACATCAAACATCGATACAAAAATCAACCAATTAATTGCTTTCACAAACCAAGTGTATAGCCAAAATGGTATTGATCTACAACTACGTCTTGCAGGCAAACAAAACCTAGGTAACTACAACATTACTCCAACGAGTGGGTGGTTAGACTCTGTGACTAACAGTAGCTATGTGGCAAACCTGCGTGATACTTGGCGTGCAGACATGGTCGCAGTACTTGGCACTGGTGAACGTGATGGTAACTATATTACCTGTGGTTTAGCGTGGGTAGGGCAAGGTAGTAGCAGCACAGGTAACCTGCACTCATATATGAGTGACCGTATGTTTAGTATTACAGGTGTTGATTGTGGCGCAACAACATTCGTACACGAATTAGGTCACAATCAGGGCTTAACTCACTCGCGTGAGCAAGGTGATACGAGTGGCGGTGTTTATGTCGATGGTATGGGCTACGGTGTAAAAGACAAGTTTGCTAGTATTATGGCATACCCACATGTATTTGGTAATGCAACGCAGTATGACTATTTCTCTAATCCAAATTGGTCAGTAGGCGGTGAACCTTACGGCATCGTTGGTAAAGCGTTTGCTTGGAAAACAGTAGATGCAACAAAAACGAGCATAGCAAACTTTAAGTAATACCAATTAGCTCAACCAACTAGGGCCTGCTTGCGAGACAAATGATATTGCGTAAAACAAGCATGTCCTGATTGGCTTGAGACGAAAAGCCATGAATAATACCAACTTTCTTAATTAAGTGGTCTAT
>NZ_RCSQ01000039.1:0-21624 GCF_004103255.1 Pseudoalteromonas sp. PS5 | reverse complement strand
TAAGTCAAATTGGTATAACCTGAGGTTTCGATAAGGGATGTTCCTACTCATTGTTACTAAAGCACAACTTAGTTGTTTCCTTGTCTAGCCAGAGGGTTTTACAAAGATGTAGAATTTAAAGGCAAAGCGAAAGATTGTGCGACCGCTCTTATCCCTGTTTGCCCTTTTCTTAGGATGTTTACAAACAAATTAAAAGCCCACGCCCCCCATGGCGTGCTTAAGTACTTCTTTTTTTAGCGGCCCTGCTTTATTCGCTACATTCAACGCGAGGTTTCGTAGATGCTTTAGTGGTGTGACTTGATTTGAAAACCCAAAATAACACGCATCCATCATACTCATCATCAAGAGATTGTCTTTTCTACGCTTAGATTCGTAATGATTAAGTGCGTTGCTGTCACCTATATCTTCACTAGGCTCCAACGCTTGGGCAAGCGCTACAACGTCTTTGAAGCCAAGGTTTACGCCCTGCCCCGCTAATGGGTTAATAGTATGCGCCGCATCGCCTACTAACACTATTCGCTCGGCAACATAAGCATTGGCGTGCTGTCTGGCAAGTGGAAATACAGCGACATCTTCAATTTCAAAATCACCCGGTAATTCAAAAAATGCGGACTGTACTTCTTGTTTTAATGCTTGCTTATCTAATTGCTTCAGCATTTTGAGTTTATTGCCATTGTCATACCAAATTAAATTGGCGTAAGGGTACTGCATGGGCAGAAATGCAATAGGCCCAGATGGCTTAAATTGCTGCCATGTTTTTTCTTGCTGTGGCGCATCCAATTTAATGAGCAACCCCATACAGTGTTGCTCATATTGCCACCCAGTAACACCAATGCCACTCAACTGACGTACGACCGAGCGACCACCATCTGCTGCGATCAATAAATCAGCGGTATAGTCTTGTTGTGAATAATGGATTGTAATTGAATCATTATTTCGGGTTATGTGAGTGGGGAGTCCCTCTGGCGAAACTACTTTAATATTAAACTCGTCAAACTGCTGCCAAAGCGCTGCCTGGATCAAGTTATTTTCAATTAAATGCCCTAAATGTGACGCATTTAACTCTTCGCAATCAAAGAGTAACTGCCCAGGCTTATCCTCGTAGGCTTCTAACTGCTTGTAAACAGCGGCTCTGGTACCTCTTAGTAGCGGCATAGCGCCAAGTTCATCTAATAACTGCTCCGAGAAGCGATTGATTGCCGATACCCGAATATCGACCTTATCACTTGCTAACACTGCATCAGGTGAGATCGGTGCATGTTCAATCAGGGTAACATCAACACCTTGCTTAGCTAACTTCACTGCACAAGCAGCACCTACCATGCCGCCTCCTACTATCAGAGCATTGTTTTTCATGCCATATTCCCGTTATTAGAGTCTTTGCGCATTGTAACGCATATAAAAACAGATGTTTGCTTAAAACGCACTGTATTGATCCACATTTTGAAAGTTAAAATCTATACTTGGCTTGACAAGATAGGTCATATAAAATACGCGTCCTTTAGGCATAATGATATCACTTTCAGTATCGCCTGCCCGAGAAAGCGTAGTGCTAAACACCGAGTTGTAAACGAGGCAATATTTAAATGAGTAAAAAACTGCATATTAAAACCTGGGGTTGTCAAATGAATGAGTACGACTCCCAGAAAATGGCGGATCTTTTGGATTCAACAAATGGCTATCAGCTCACAGAAGAAGCTGAACAAGCTGATGTGATCCTACTCAATACTTGTTCGATTCGTGAGAAGGCGCAGGAAAAAGTATTTCACCAACTTGGTCGCTGGAAACTATTAAAAGACACAAACCCAGATCTCGTTATCGGCGTAGGTGGCTGTGTCGCATCGCAAGAAGGTGACACAATTCGACAACGTGCTCCATTTGTTGATATCGTGTTTGGTCCTCAAACCTTACACCGCTTGCCGGAAATGATTAAGCAGGTGCAGAGTAAAGAAGGCTCTGTTGTCGACATTTCGTTTCCTGAAATTGAAAAGTTTGACCGTTTACCTGAGCCAAAAGCTGAAGGTCCATCGGCATTTGTGTCGATTATGGAAGGGTGTTCTAAGTACTGTACGTTCTGCGTTGTACCCTATACCCGCGGTGAAGAGGTTAGCCGTCCGTTAGACGATGTTATTTTAGAAGTCGCTCAGCTTGCAGAACAAGGCGTGCGAGAGGTAAACCTATTAGGCCAAAACGTAAATGCGTATCGTGGTGAAATGCACGATGGTGAAATCTGCTATTTCTCTGACTTGCTACGCTATGTTGCTGCAATTGACGGTATCGATCGTATTCGTTATACCACTTCTCACCCGGTAGAATTTACGCCGGATATTATTGAAGCGTACGCTGATGTTCCTGAACTTGTTGACCATTTACACTTGCCAGTACAAAGCGGCTCAGACCGTATTTTGAACCTGATGAAGCGTGGTCACACCGCACTTGAATACAAATCAACCATTCGTAAGCTACGTAAAATCCGTCCAAATTTGAGCATGTCCTCAGATTTCATTATTGGTTTCCCGGGTGAATCAAACGCAGACTTCGAAGCAACGATGAACCTTATCAATGATATTGGTTTTGATATGAGCTTTAGTTTCATCTACTCGGCACGCCCAGGTACACCTGCCGCGGATTTACCAGATGACGTTGCTGAGTCTGAAAAGAAAGAGCGTCTGTATATTCTACAAAATCGTATCAACCAAATGGCGCAAGATATTAGCCGCAAAATGCACGATACCGAGCAACGTATCTTGGTTGAAGGTCCATCGAAGAAGAACCCTATGGAGCTTCGTGGTAGAACCGAAAATAACCGCGTTGTAAACTTCGAAGGCCCACATTCTGTGATCGGCCAGTTCGTCGATGTACGTATTACAGAGGCGTTACCAAACTCGTTACGTGGTGAGCTTATCCGAACTGAAGCTGAAATGGATTTACGTCGTGACGTAAAACCTGCGGATATCTTAAACAAAGCGCCACAAGAGCCTGAAATTAATGAATTAGGTGTTGGTACTTTTACCCCCTAGCATTTTTAAATTGCGCGCTAGCTCCGGCTAGCGTCATTTTTATAGGAAGACATTTTGAGTAATCAGATTAAGAATATAGAAATTTACTTAGAACCCGCAGATAACCACCGCCTTTCCTCTCTTTGTGGTCCGTTCGACGAAAATTTAAAACAAATAGAGCGTCGCCTTGGAGTTGAAATCGCCCACCGTGACAATTGGTTTAAAGTGACCGGGCAAGCAGTAACAGCAAAAGCTGCTGTGGATATTCTAAAATCTCTATATGTTGATACTCAGCCTGTGAAAGGAAAAATGACAGAAATCGAGCCAGATCAGGTTCACCTGGCAATCACAGAAGCGAATGTATTGGAACAAGACGCTCCAACCGTGTGGGATAAAGAAGTCTATATTAAGACTCGTCGCGGTGTAGTTAAGCCCCGTAATCCAAATCAAAGCCAGTACGTCGCCAATATCTTAACACACGATATAACCTTCGGTGTTGGCCCTGCAGGAACGGGCAAAACCTATCTTGCGGTTGCAGCAGCGGTTGATGCGTTAGAGCGACAAGAGATCCGTCGTATTCTACTTACTCGCCCTGCGGTTGAAGCAGGTGAAAAGTTAGGCTTCTTACCAGGTGATTTAACACAAAAAATCGACCCTTACCTTCGCCCACTCTATGATGCACTATTCGAGATGCTTGGCTTTGAAAAAGTGGAGCGTTTAATTGAAAAAAACGTCATCGAAGTTGCACCTTTGGCATATATGCGTGGTCGAACACTTAATGACGCTTTTATTATCTTAGATGAGAGTCAAAACACCACCTCAGAGCAAATGAAAATGTTTCTAACTCGGATTGGATTCAATTCAAAGGCGGTAATAACCGGCGATATCACGCAGATAGATTTACCTCGCGGCGCGCGCTCAGGTCTTCGCCATGCCATTGAAGTACTCAATGACGTAGAGGAAATTTCATTTAATTTCTTCAAATCTCACGATGTAGTTAGACACCCAGTTGTAGCTCGTATCGTTGAAGCATATGAGAAGAAAGAAGAGCAAGAACGTTTTGCTAAAGCTGAAAAGCAGCAAGCAAAGCAACAATCTTCTGAGGAATAAACCATGGACTTAATGCTAGATTTGCAAGTGGCTTGTGAGTTTGACAACTTGCCATCCGAAGCACAATTCCAAGTATGGGCTGAACACGCATTAACGCAGTTTCGCAAAGAAGCAGAATTAACGATTCGCATCGCTGACGAGCAGGAAAGCCAAGAACTAAATAGCCAGTACAGGGGCAAAGATAAGCCAACTAATGTATTATCTTTTCCATTTGATGCACCACCTGGGATCGAGTTACCACTTATTGGTGATTTAATTATCTGTCCCCAAGTGGTATACCAAGAATCCGTAGAGCAAGAAAAGACCTTTCATGACCATTTCGCCCATATGGTTATCCATGGTTGCTTGCATTTACTTGGATTTGACCATATAAATGAACAAGACGCGGTAGAAATGGAAACAATAGAGAAGCAGATTCTCGCTTCTTTGCATATCGCAGATCCATACAGAGACGATTGTTAAAATAACGGAGCAGACACAACTAATGAGCGACGATAACTCGCAAAGTAGTCAGGGTTCTTCTGGCAAGACCTGGCTGGGACGCATCACGCAGATGCTGCAAGGGGAACCCCAAAATAAAGAAGAACTGGCTGAGGTCATTGCTGATGCGCAAGAGCGCCAGCTGATTGATCCAGAAACCAAGGACATGATGGAAGGTGTACTCAGTGTATCAGAGCTGAAAGTGCGCGATATCATGATCCCGCGTTCACAAATGATTACACTAGATGTGGATGAGCCGCTCAATGCTCAACTACCTATGATGGTAGAATCTTCGCACTCACGTTTCCCGGTGATCTGTGAGGATAAAGACCACGTGGAGGGCATCTTACTTGCCAAAGATCTCTTACCTTTGATTTTGCGTGAACAGAGCGATTTGCCAAGTCTCCGTGATTATCTGCGTCCAGCCGTAGTCGTGCCTGAAAGTAAACGTGTTGATACGTTACTCAACGAATTTCGTCAAAAGCGCTACCATATGGCTATCGTGATTGATGAATACGGCGGTGTATCTGGGCTGGTTACCATTGAAGATATTCTTGAGACCATTGTTGGTGAAATAGAAGATGAACATGATGACGACGAAGAACAACAGGATATTCGTCAGCTATCCAAACATGTTTATACCGTACAAGCTCTTACACCTTTGGATGAATTTAACGAGTTCTTCAAAACCAGCTACGATACCCAAGAAGCAGATACCATTGGTGGTATCATTCTTCATGCGTTTGGCCACATGCCAAGCCGCGGTGAAACCATAGACATAGATCCCCTTCAGTTTAAGGTTACTAACTCCGACAACCGGAGGATCTTACAAATTCAAGTAAGTGTGCCTAAATCTGAACATGTTGAAGACTCTAGTATCTGACCTGAGTAACCTCGCAAAAGATAAGTTCGCATGGCTAGCACTCTTTTCTGGCTGTGCACTTACTTTTGCTTACTCCCCTTTTGGTGTTTGGCCCGTTGTCTTTGCGAGCTTGCTTATCGCTGTTTGGCTTACCGATAAGCCTGATCCAAAACTTGCGGCTAAATATGGCTTTCTATTTGGTTTTGGCTGGTTTGCCCTTGGTATCAGCTGGGTACATGTCTCTATTGCCGAATTTGGAGGTCTTCCTTTAGCTATCTCTGCACTGTTAATGGCGCTACTTTGTGCTTACTTGGCGCTCTACCCAACATTAGCATTTATTTTTGCCAGCTACTTTACTCACACACCATGGCAACGGGTGCTCGCCCTTATTGCTGGCTTTGCGATTACTGAATGGTTACGTGCTCACCTATTAACGGGCTTTCCGTGGCTTAGATTTGGCTACACCTTAACAGACTCACCACTGAATACTTTAGCTCCTTGGGTTGGTGAGTTTGGCCTGACATTATTAATTATTCTAGTGGTAACTAGCCTGTATTACTTACTTAAACAACGCGCTATATATCTAGCTATTGTAAGTTTTTTGGGTATTTCAGCGCTTTACAGTGTTCCTTTAATTCAGGGCACCTTAAAATATTCAGGAGACGAGGTCACCACTTTGCTTGTGCAAGGTAATATCAAACAAAGCCTACGTTGGGAGCCTGAGCAGTTTTGGCCAACCATGTCTAAATACCGAGATATGACTAGGCCAAATTGGCAAGGCGTTGACCTAGTTGTGTGGCCGGAAGCTGCTATTCCTGAATTTGAAGATATAGCTTATCCATTTTTAGAAAATCTAGACAAAGCAGCAGCCTTCAACGGCACAGCCTTGATTACTGGTATTCCCGATTATCAATTTGATACTAGAACCGCGTACAATACGCTGATAACGCTTGGTAAAAAAGAAAAAGAAGATAGCGAAGGGCAATATCATTATCTGCACAAAAACCGCTATCAAAAGCATCAGCTGCTACCTATTGGTGAGTTTGTACCATTTGAAGACCTACTACGTCCTATCGCACCTCTGTTTAACCTAGCGATGTCGTCGTTTACTCGAGGTGAAGCGGTACAGCCTAATTTACTTGCAAATGGCTTACATGTACTACCCGCAATTTGCTACGAAATTGCGTTTAGCGAGTTGGTAAGGGGCAACTTTACAGCGGAGTCAGATATCCTTTTTACTGTGAGTAATGACGCTTGGTTTGGTGACTCCCATGGTCCACATCAGCATATGCAGATCGCTCGCATGCGTGCCTTAGAACTGCAGCGTCCATTAGTCCGGGTAACGAACAATGGTATAACTGGTGTGTACGATCCACTTAGTAAAGTTCAGCATGTCATTCCACAATTCGAAGCGAATATACTGAAAACTGATGTGAAGCTAATTAATGGAGTGAGCTGGTACGCAGAGCATGGGAATCGCCCTATCTGGTTTATCGTCACTTTTATTGTACTAATATTAACCACTGCAAAGGTCAAACCTATTGTGCTTAAACGGTTTGAACGCAACTTTTTATAGTTGCGGTGTTGCGCCTGTCGCGATATAAAATCGCTCCTACATACAGTCTATAAACTCTGGTAGGAGCCACTTTATGAGGCGAGCTTTTACTAAATCGCAATGTAAAATCGCTCCTACATGCAGTGTATAAACTCAGGTCGGTGCCACTTTATGTGGCGAGACTTTATTAAACCGCGATGTAAAATCACTCCTACATGCAGTATGTAACTCAGGTCGGCGCCACTTTATGTGGCGGGACTTTACTAAATCGCGATGTAAAATCGCTCCTACATGCTGTGTATAAAATCAGGTCAGCGCCACTTTATGTGGCGGGACTTTACTATATCGCGATGTAAAATCGCTCCTACATTCAGTCTATAAACTCTGGTAGGAGCCACTTTATGTGGTGAGATTTTATTAAATCGTGTATAAACTCAGGTCGGCGCCACTTTATGTGGCGAGATTTTATTAAATCGCGATGTAAAATCGCTCCTACATTCAGTCTATAAACTCAGGTAGGAGCCACTTTATGTGGCGAGACTTTACTAAATCGCGATATAAAATCGTTCTTATCTGTACTACCTAGCTCTAGGTAAAGATAGGCTAACATTACTCACAAGGTATAATAACACTCACTTTCAGCCCGCCTAATTCGCTGTGCGCTACTGTGATATTGCCACCGTGCAAATCAACCAACTTTTGGCAAATGGATAAACCCAGACCTGAACCACCAAGATCTCGACTACGAGACTTATCACACCGGAACAAGCGCTCAAACAAACGCCCTAAAGCTTCATCGTCCACTCCAGGACTTGAATCTTCAATGACACAGTAGAGTTGCTGATTTCGATAGCCAATATCCACGGAAACTTCACCTGGCTTGTCGGTATAATTTACGCTATTGCGAGCTAAGTTATTAAATACTTGAGCCAGCCTTGTTACATCAATGTCGATTTCCAGATCGTCTGGAAGTTCAATATTGGCGTTAAATTCAAGCCCTTCATCCGTCACAAAATCATCAATATCTTCTACAAAGCCAATAAACGCTTGTTTGGCATTGGCACGCTCTAATGCAAGATTAAGACTGCCAGTATCGGCCTGCGCAAGTTCGTAAATATCTTTGATTAAAGTGTTAAGCGTATCGAGGCGGCGGTTAAGCACTTTGTAGCTCTGCTTTGGGTTTTCCACCAAATTATGTTCCAATGATTCAATATGTAGTTTAAGTACAGTAAGCGGCGTTCTCAATTCGTGGGATATATCAGCAAGAAGTTGCTGTTTTAAATCCAAAGCTTTGTTGAGTAATTGTTTTTCCAGCTCCAGTGCACGACGTTTGTTTCTCGCTAGTAATAAAAACGCACTCAAGAAAATAATTAAAACACCGACTCCGGCTGCCGTAACAATTTGCTGGATGCGCTGCTCGGCAAGCTCAACTTCACGTTGTGTTTTTAGACTCTGTAACTCAAATTGGTTTTTCTGATACTCTGTATCCAATTGATAAGCAAGCGCTTTTTGGCTAGCTTCTTTTTCTAACTGAGAGATCTTGGATTCGGTATATTGCAACTGATAGTTAAGCGCGGATTCAAAGTCACCTTGTGCACTATAAGCGTCTTTTAAGACACGCAATGCGGTTTCTTTGAGGCCAAGATATGCTTCTTCTTCAGCAACGATCTGCTTCATGCTTTCAATAAAAAATTCAGCACGCTCTGGCAACACAATTTGTGCATACGTTGTCATCGTTTCTTGATAAAGAACTTTACTTTGGATAGGGTCGATAAGCTCAAGTGCCTGCTCAACAAATACTTTGGCTTTTGTTTTATTACCTTCTTTGAGCTTAAGCTCAGCAAGGTTGCTCTTGGCCCAACCTTGATTTCTGGTATGTTTATGAGACTCGAAAATTTCGTAAGCCTTTTCAAACGATGCTTGCGCTTCATCAAAGCGCTTAAGTTTGATTTGCTCACGACCGATACGGATCAAGGTATAAGCCGAGTAAACTACAGCTCCACTTTCAAGGTCGTAATTATAGGCTGTTTGATAGGCTTGAAGGGACTTCTCGTGATCCCCAATCACCTGATGGGCTCCACCTAGGTTATAGTAAACTTGGGCAAGTAGTGACGTATTTTGGTGTTGTTGGCTTTTCAACACCGCAATGGACTGCTGCAACAATTTAAGTGCTTTATCTGGTAAAGAAAGGTCGGAATAAACGTCAGCTAATTGCGTGATAGACGAAGCCTGTAAATCCGCAAACTCATATTTTTTTGCCACTTCAATCGATAACTCATAACTCTCTATGGCATTTTTATAACTACCATTATTTTTGTAAGCACCCGCACGGAACCGATAAGCATGGCATAACAACCGATGCATATTAAGTGCAGATAGCTGAGACACAGCTAAGTCTAAATAGCTAATCGCATCGCTGAACTTCCCCTCTTTGAGCATGAGGTCCCCATAGGTCAACGAGTACTTTGCCTCATATTGTGGCAAATGATACGTAAGCAATATTTGCTTGAAGCGCTCAGCCCAGCGGTGCGCATCCTCTAATTTAAAATCATTTTTTAATGCGACGGTTACTTTATGGTGTACCTCTGCTATTTCTTCAGGCGCAAGAGTCGATTCAAGCACCAAATCAACTTTTTGCAGAGCTTGCTCACGAGTTTCTTTTTGCTGAAGCTCTTTGATGAAAACTTCATATAAACGTTCATTTGCTTGACTAAATGGTGCTAACAACACACATATCCAAAGCAAAGTTATTTTAATATATGACACCATTTTGCCTTTTTAATTGTCGCTCAAGTCGGTTTAGTTTAAAGGGAGTAGCCATGACAGTACACATTAAAAAAGCGGGTTGCCCCGCTCTTTTGAATCAACACCAATAAGGTTCAGATAGCATTGAAGATTGCCGGCTTTGTTCCATGGCACTCACTAAAAAATCAGATTTTTGTTTTAGCCACACTTGTACTTCTTGTAATGCGTCAGAATTTTGGTTTTGGCAAAGTTGATGCAAATAAGCCAAGGTTTCAAGTTCATAGATGCCATACACCACATCAATCCATGGCGTTCTAAATGCTTTGCGTGCTTCTTTATCGTAAAGTTTGCCTAGGCAATTGCCACTAAGCAGCGTGTTTTCTAGTTTTGTTCTCACTTGTAAGTAATCATATTCTGATAGCGTTTTTTCTTGCGGCAACAGGCTTTTCAACGCTTGCCAATCTTTATCGAAAAGTTGATTAGCAATATCAGTAACTGGCAGCTGCGCTGCGCTCAGTGCCTTTTGATCCCAATTTTTACGCCAAGCTCTATCAACCAACCAGCGCGTCAACGAGAGGATCAACCGGTTATAACGGGTACAATGAAATAAGTCTTCAATGTCCGTCGGTGTTGGCTGTACATCCTGTAAATCGGTGATCACATGAGCTAACTCAGGAAATTGATTTAGCTTTTTATAATAAGCATGACGCTTTGAAGTATAAGTTTTAAGGTGGATGGCATTCTCAACCCAAGCCAACTCTGACAACAACCACTTCAACTCATTGCGAATACTCTCAGTTAAGCTTTTATCCACGATATCATCAAATAGCCAAAACGCATGACGAATAAGTGAGATGCCATCAATGACTCGCTTAAGTGTTTTTAAGCTCGGTTTATTGAAATAACACTGTTCATGCTTTTGTACAAATTGGATCCCGTAGCTTACCGTCGCGATGAGTGCTTGCTCTTGCGTCGCTTTAGATTTAAGAGGTACAAAACCTATAAATTTATTTGGTTTCAGCGGCTTGTCGTCCGCTATTCGATAACCTCTAGCTGCTTTAGAGTATAACCCTAAGCGCATACCTGCTTGTTTTATCAGGTGATCAGCCAAAAGAAATAAATCCTCTTTATTTCCCTCAATTAATTCTATCTCGAGCTCATTGATTGGCTCAATTTGGCCGTTCGCGGCGATCTCGCCTTTATCTAATACCGCTTCTATCTTAGTACCAGAATCCGTCTCCAATAGCCATGTACGACGAATAAAGTTAGTACTGAAGATCGGGAATATATTCTGCGCAATGGATTCCAACTGCATGCCATGAGGCCAAATGTTAGCATCAAAAGCATGTAAGTCTGGACGCCCTGACTGAATAGGTAAGTTATATTCAGGCCGCTGATGTAACCCACCAACAACCTCTCCTGCAAGTTTAATTGTTTGTTCACACTCATCGTTACAACAACGAGTTCTTAAACCAATATCTAGCGCTCGTAATTCACGATTGGGCGTATCAAAGTAAGCATTCGTTAAATTTTTAGCGGGTTTGTTGGTGACCGTTTTTGCAAACTGTGTGAGAAGTGCAGGGATCAGCGGAACTTCATTATCTGAAACCAAGAATTTCAGTTCTATTTCAGTGTCCATTAGGGCAGTGTTTTACCTATTTGTCTACGGGAAGATCAAAATATACAAAGGAAGCCGAGTTTGCAATCTTTTTATCTGATGAAAATCCCGCTAAATATGTGCTAAATCAACAAATAGTTTGGATAAATTCGCTAAATGTCGGGATTTTTGATACGTAAGCTTAGCTCTCACGCTTTAGTAATTTCCAGTATGTAATCAATTATTTCGGCTTATTCAAAATAAACAAAGCCTTGCTATTAAGCTGTGAAATCCCTACTATTTTGTAAACTTTACCACCCTAAGAATAAAAGGCCCACGCATGTTCAACCTTAAGCAATTTATCATTGCGAGCCTGCTCTTAACAAGCTTTACCATTTTTGCTGAAGAGCCTGCCGACACTACCCCAGCAAACCCACCGCAGCCAAATGGCTATATAAGTGACAATCTTTATATTTTCATGCACACAGGTCCAAGTAAAAATTATCGGATTTTAGGCTCTGTGGATGCAGGCACAGCAATCACTATACTCAGTGGCGCTGAAGATGGATTTGTCCAAATTAAAGATGATAAGGAAAGAGAAGGCTGGGTAGAGAGTAAGTTCATTACCACTGAGGCCGGACTAAAACAACAGCTTGAGAACCTGAATCAAACGCTGGTTGATACTCAAACAGCACTCAATGACGCTCAGCAACAGCTGCCCACCTTACAACAAAATAATACCAATTTACTTGCCGAAAACGTAGCGTTACAAGAGACCATTTCCGGACTTGAACAGCAACTTCAAGATGAACGCTTGTCACAGCAGCAAAAAGTCCAAAAAGAACAGCACCAGCTGCTGACTTACGGAGGTATCATCGGGATTAGTGGCATCATTATCGGTGTGATCCTGACACTATTTTTATCTCGTAGAAAGCGCTACGATGGCTGGTGATAGCTAATCATCGCTGGGTTTGGGTAATCTCATCATTGAGAAGAGCCCAAACCCGATTACCAAAACAGGTGATACAAAACCAATCAATTTGACCAATTTTAAATAGATCCCTGACGCTAATTACTCAGCGACGAGAATCTGCGGTTTAAAAAGCCCAACCGAGCACTATGGATAATTCGTGTAAATTATGCTCATACTTAACGTTGCCCCCATAGTCATATTCTTGCGACTCTTTAATATTTATAAGGGCGTATTCTAAACCTGCATAGAGATTGTCTGTAAGTTGATAATTAAATCCTACAGCAGTATAAATATCATTACCACTATCACCTGAGCCAGTATTATCTGGAGAAACTAATTGTGCGGGGATCACATCTTTGTATTTCCAGTGTGCAATTCCCACTCTTATATTCGCATTAACTTTGTTAGACAACGCTATCTTACCCTTAACTCCAAGTCTTAGAGATTCAGTATCAATAGGCAAGACAACGTTATATGAAGTTGTAAAGGGACCCTCATTACTTCCAGGGATTGTGGTAGACCTATGAACTGTATATTCGGCAGGTGCTTCCCCATGATGGTGTTTAGAGATTTCAAGAGCTAACTGCTCGGTAAGCTCGAAACCCAGTCTAAGTCCAAATGAATCAGACATGGCAGATGACGCGCGCTTACTTCCGTCAAAGTCGTCCTTCGCATAAAGTTCATTATTGGCTTTACCAATAAGTGCTTCTGAGTATACGTTGATCTCAGCTTCCGCATAAATAGGCAAGGATAGTAATACCAATCCAAATAGTTTTATTTTCATTATCACATCAAAATTTACAGATTAAAAAAAGAGCAATATTTAATTAAAAATATTGAAATAAAAAGCGCGCGGCAGTATACACTGAATATAATAAATTTAAATAGAGTATGTGATAGAAAATATAACGGCGCTTTTACTTCAAAACTCCTGTGAATAAACTGAGGTAAAAAGCCCTCCATAACCCTTCTTTCAACGTTTTAAGCTGAGTAATTCTCACGACTATTATTCCAAACTCCTGACTCGGTTACTCCTTGTATTTTTACCTTTTTGGTGTCAAATACCGGTGGTTTACCTTTCATACTTTGACTATGGTAATCCGTTGTAACCGCCAAAATAGTAGGCGTAAGGCGGACAATCGCGATGACGTTAACTACGGTCATTAACCCTAGTGCAATGTCAGCTAGATCCCACACTTGCTTAAGTGTCGCTGAGGCGCCCCAAAGCATCATACATAAGTAACACGCGGTATAGATTGAACGACCAACTTTATTATCTAAATGGAATAAATGTAAGTTACTTTCAGCGTAGGCATAATTTGCTACTACGGAAGTAAAAGCAAATAAAGTGATTGCTGCCGCGACAAAATACACGCCCCCTGCGGCAAAGTGGGATGTCATCGCAGATTGTGTAAGGCGTATACCTTCCATCTCACTGCCGATATCGATATCGGCTAAGAGAATTATCACAGCGGTACAGCTACATAGTACGATTGTATCAAAGAAGACCCCTAGCATTTGAATATAACCTTGAGTCACAGGGTGGTTGGGTATCGGCGTCGCACTGGCTGACGCGTGCGGCACACTTCCCGCTCCAGCCTCATTTGAATAAAGGCCACGCTGAATGCCATTTTTAATGGCTGCACCAAGAGCGCCAGCTCCCGCTTCTTGCAAACCAAAAGCACTGCGCAAAATATCTAACAGCATGCCCGGCACTTGCGAGTAATTTATCACTGTGATGACGATGGCAACGAGCACAAAGACTAATCCCATTACGGGCACCACTTTTTCGGCAAATCTAGCAATCGCTTTAAAGCCACCAAGGATGATTGCACCTGCAAGTACAGTGATCACAATACCCGAGTACCCAGTTGGGATATTAAATGCGTAATTAAGCGCGTCGGTAATGGTGTTCGTTTGCATTGCGCTGAAGGTAAAGCCGTAGCCCAAAAACAAACACAGTGCGAAGCATATGGCCAGTGCCCTACTACCTAGCCCCATTTGAATATAATAGGCAGGGCCCCCTCTAAATTCGCCTTGACTATCACGTACTTTATAGACTTGACCAA
Source organism: Pseudoalteromonas sp. PS5 (assembly GCF_004103255.1). NCBI lineage: Bacteria > Pseudomonadati > Pseudomonadota > Gammaproteobacteria > Alteromonadales > Pseudoalteromonadaceae > Pseudoalteromonas > Pseudoalteromonas sp. PS5. The sequence goes on along the minus strand of NZ_RCSQ01000039.1, from coordinate 7,234 downwards.
GCACACTTTCAGCAAAACCGGTTGCCATCCCCAAAATAGCTATCATCCACATCCAAAATATAGCGCCACTACCGCCAAGAGAAATAGCGACCGCCACACCTGCCAAGTTCCCAGTACCGACCCTTGCGGATAGCCCGGTACATAATGCTTGAAAAGAACTGATATTATCTTTATCGCCTTTGCTACTGCCTTTTAATAGGCTAAACATGTGGCGAAATTTAACCACTTGTATTCCTCGCAAAAGAATAGTGAACCAGAACCCTGCAAATAACAGGATATAAATAAGTATCTGGCCTTCTCCCCATAAGAGCCCATTGATACTCTTAACTGCACTTTCAAACATAGGCGGTTCCTATTTTATTATTATTTGCCATTTATCTAGTATTTTTTAACGGTTATTTAAATGGACTCCAGCAATCATACAACGCACCGAGCCACCTGCGGCTTCAATTGTCGGTATATCAATAGCAACTAGCTTAGCTGACTTTTCAATGATAGTAATTTGCTCTGGTAATAGCGCCCGATAAGCCGTAGTAGAAAGCGCAAGTATGCGACCGGTGCTCCCTTGCAACTCAATCGCGTTGCCACAAAAATGTTGGGTTTGCTCATAAGATAGCTCAATTAGCGTGTGACCGCTTTGCGTTAAACAGGCAACAAGTTTTGTCCGCTGATGTTCAGGCACCATATCTAGACATATCATGGCGAAGTCGGTCGCAACACACATTAAGACATTAGTGTGATAAACCGATACTTGGTTTTTATCATAGGCATTAAATATCTCGGCTTGTAGCCCCAATTGCTGACAAACCTGATTAACTAAATCTGTGTTGGTGCGCTTAGACTCTACCGCATAGGCCACTTTTGTTTGATGGTCGATAACCATTGAGCCGGTGCCTTCAAGAAATATTTCTTCAGCGGTTAGATGACTATAGTCATTGATATTTGTCACCTGATACTGAGCACGTAAAAAATCGATAATGTCGCTGCGCACTTCAAGCCGTCGATTTGGTGCATACATAGGATAAATCGTCAATTGACCATCACTATGAGTCGAAAACCAATTGTTAGGAAATACTGAATCAGGAGTCTTCGTAGAGGTGTCCTCAAATAAGTGCACTTTCACGCCAGCTAATTCTAACGCGTGCACTGCGTTACTGACCTCAACATAAGCTCTATTGTTAGGGTTGTTTTCGCTACAAGCTTGCTGAAAAGCGTTATCTTGCATGGTTTGGGGGTTTGAAGTGAAATGGTGTGGGCGGATCATCACCACCGCTTGAGGTGCTTGGAATATTGTTGTCATACTGCACTCGTTATTTTGGTGTTGTCATATTCCTCACCAGTGTAACCACACCATAAGATAATTTAAATTGTCCAAACAAGTTAATTATGTACAGGATTCATTGAAGCACTCCCAAGGTCCAACAATCGCTAGTGTCGTAGTTGGTGAGTAGACATTGACAAATAACGTACCTCCATCTGGTGAAAAACAAGCGCCTGCAAGTTCAGTTTGCTTGGTTAATCTAGCAAAATTGTAAAGTTCACCATTTGGTGTCACTCCTCTTAGGTAGTTATTTACAATATCCGAGTACTGATCCTCACACACAATTAAATGACCTTTTGGTGATACAGTGAGATTATCACCAAAGTTATAGAGAGACTGGCTAGTGCTTTCCACAAATAAAGATAGCTTTCCTGGACTGAGATGTTCTTTTTCTGTCCCTTCAAATTCAGATGGCTGATATTTCATCACTTGCCCTAGCTGCTTTTTCCCACCATTGGTGCAGCAGAAATACAGTTCTTTTTCACCCCAATGGATCCCTTCACCTCGAGCAAATAACGCTGCTCCACTTCGATAAGCACGGATCCGTAAATCGTCTTTAGCACTTTGCGGGTCGTCCAAATCTATCCACTCAACGATAAACTCCTGATGAAGTGGCATCGCTTTTTTATTCCAATTTCGACTATCAAATTGCGGGCTTTCTTTCACAGCCAACGCTTGTAGTTTCCCGCCTTTGTGGAGCTTTGCTTTTTCGTTTGGAATAAAGCGGTAAAACACACTGTCTCCCCGGTCTTCCGTGAGATAAACAATACCTGTTTTGGGATCAACAGCAGCAGCTTCATGATTAAACCGCCCCATTGCTTTTAGAGGTTGTGGCTTAATTAAACCCTTTGCAGTCGCTGGTACTTCAAAAATATACCCGTGATCTTGTGTAAAACCATCATTTTTAGTTGCAGTTGTTTCTTCACAAGTAAGCCAACTCCCCCAAGGCGTTATTCCACCAGAGCAGTTGCGAATAGTGCCAACCAAGGATAAATATTCTTGTTCTTTTTGACGTGTTTTTAGGTTATAGACAATATGACTTGTGCCACCTGGAAGCGCGATGCCTGAGCCATTTGTATCAAAAGCAAGATCACTTTTATGTTGGCGAATACTATTATCGGCTTTTGCTAAATCTGTTGGTTTCAATTCATGATTGCGGATCAATGCAACCCGCTCTTCATCTAAAGCAATACAACCCATACCATCGGCTTTATCTGGTACAGTAAAACCATCGGACATTTCCCCCCCAAGGCTTGATACTATTTGATAACTGAAACCTTGGGGCAAATCGAGTAAGCCATTGGGGTCAGTGATCAACGGTCCATACCCAGCTATCATCGTGTTAAAATCTAATAGTGGCACTCTGCCAAATGCGCTTTTAGAAAGGCCAATAAATGCTAGGGTGCCTGCCCCCCTTAAAAACCCTCGACGTGAAACCATAATTTCCCCTGCTGATTGTGAATCGTGTCGGTAATAATCTAGTGCTACACATAGCTAAAATCTATGTTGTTGCATAACTCAGTGACTTATGTACCTGTATGGCTTTAGCTAACAGGTACATAATGATTGAGATTCTTAAAAATAGCCGCGAATACCAAGTGCAAAACTGCGACCCGGACGAGGACCAATATCTTTTAAAAATGAGCTATGTACTCGAGCTTCTGTATCCGTTAGGTTACTTCCCCTAAGATAAATAGAGAGATCTTGATTGAACACCGAAAGATCATAAGAGATGCTAGCATCAACTAGGGTATAACCGTCGGTCGTGGTTTCTTCTGGTGCAATCCGGTCCTGCTCTTGATATCGAGTAATATGGATATGTGCACTGAGGTTATCCGTCTGATAACTAAACTGCGACCCAAAGCGCAGAGGTGGTGTACGAGGTAAATCGCCGCCTTCTTCTAACCTGGCACGCACAAAGTCTGAGAAAACATCAACTTTCAACTCGTCGGTCAATTGCCAAGCAACTTGCGCTTCAAAACCGTGCAAAACCACATCATCTGTCTTGAATAAATAAATAGGTAATTCGGAAGCATGATCGTGCTCATGTTCATGATTATGGTCGTGGTCGTGGTCGTGGTCGTGACTATGGCCGTTCTCGGCGTAAAACCCAGTTTCTATTTGATAGTAGTAGTTATCTACTTGGTTGTAAAAAGCATTAAAAATAAAGCCTATATCACCTTGGGTTTTTCGCACTGTAATATCAATATTGTGCGACTTTTCTAGCTCTATATCTTTCTCATCGAGTTCGAAATGACCGTGCTCATCCATTTTAAACAAAGCACCAACTTCATAAGTGCCAGTTCCTATGTGAGGACCAAAGGAAAATAACTCCGATGAAGAAGGAGCTCGTTCAGAGTGTGAAACAGATAGCCCAAGGTTATAATTTTGCGCAAAGTCCCATACAAGACCCGAAGATAAACTGATAGGGGTAAAATGGTGCTCAACCGCATATACCTTTGTTGCCTCTGAATTGTGACCGATGTGGTCATGCATTTCAGTATCGTGCGAATGGACATCAATACTCGGTAAAGGCACATTACTTGCTGTGATCTCCACTTGCTCAATACGACCACCTAACTGCACTAAAAAATTACCAAATCGCCTTTCTTCCATTACCCCTATCGCAAGTGTTTGGGTATCAGATGGTGGCGTAAACGCCTCACTACCTTGAGCCTCAACATCACTGTGTTTGTAATGTAAGCTTACTCCACCAGTCCAAGCGGACAGAGGCTGATGTAGTAAATCAACTTTTAACTCATTGGTATCATTCTTAAATGTTGTTCCAACCATGCCGTGCTCAACTTCAGCATGTTCATACTCTGTAAAACCAGTACGCACATTCACTTTATCAAGCCAACCTTTGTTAAACTTGTACTCGCTTAATAGTTGCACTTTTGTTTGTGTTAAGTCGGCAAAAACCTGCTCTTCAGCCTCATTATGTGCTTCTTCATCACCATGCGTATGCCCCGGAATGCCGTATTTGCGGTTAAATTTCTCAACAGCCACACCGACATAACCTTGATCAAATAAGTAACTTGAGCCAACAGTAAAACCATCAGACTCTTCAGCACTATTTGCTACTTTATAGTGATGTTCATCATTGTCATTTCCTTCACTATGTTCATGGATTTCAGCAGGAACAGGTACTTCGTAATCATTAGATTCTCTCCAGAATGCATCAACATATAAGGCCATAGAACCAATACCCGATGTCGCATTAAACGAGGCTGTATTTTGGTCATCAACAGAGTTACTTTCCAGATTCCATTCTCCGCGAGTTGTATTATCGGTTGGAACTCTTGTATCGACGACGTTAACCACTCCTCCAATCGCACCGCTACCATAAAAAAGAGTTGCAGGTCCTCGCAACACCTCGATTTGTTGAGCCGTTGAGGCTTCGGAGGCGACTGAGTGATCAGGACCAACCCTAGATACGTCACTGACATCTAATCCATTTTGCGTCACCAACACTCGCGGGCCACTCAAACCTCGAATAATTGGTGTACTCGCTACTTTGGCGTGAAAATTTGTATTGACGCCAGGCAATTTTTCTAAGCTATCTCCTAGTGTAGCGGTTTGTTGTCGACGCAATGTTTCACCTGACAAAACACTAACTGGAACCGCAGATTCCATCGCCGACATATGTACAGGGGTAGCAACAATATCTATAACTTCTATTGGAGAGCGATTTAACACTAGCATTGCGTTTTTAACGCCACCTTGATCCAGAGTGAGCGCCTTATGCAGATGAGCAAAACCAGGTGCTCTTACATGGATTTGTTTATTTCCAAGCCCAACACCCGAAATTTGAAAATGACCATTGTTATCTGTGAGTATTCGAATATCAGTTCCTTCGACCTCAATTGATGCATTTGCAATCCCTTTACCAGCTTTATTGACGACTGTACCTTCTACGGACTTTGCTACAAGGCTTGTAGGTAACAGTGCAGCAACGAGCAAGGATATTGTTGATAGTTTAGACATAACGACTCCAATAAATGTTATATTGTATCAATTATGCTTGATATGTTATATTATAACAATAGTTAAGTGGATTATATCGTCATTGCCGTGAACAAAACTCAACGAAACTTTATTCTCAAACAGGCTCAAGCAAAATGCCAATCGTTAGGGCTGCGTTTAACTGAAAAACGACAGGGCGTGCTTGAAATATTATTGCAAACAGTCGAGCCGCTATCAGCGTATGAACTTACTGACAAATACAATAAAAGCACCAACTCTCCTATTCTAGCAATGTCCGTGTACCGCATTCTTGAATTCTTAGAATCAGTCAATCTGGCACACCGGATCCATTCTGCAAATAAATATATAGCCTGTAAGAGTCTAGATGGTGCGTGCCATCACCATCTATCCGTACTCTTAGTCTGCAAATCCTGCCATCAAATAGAAGAAATAGATTCTGTTCAAGAGGCTGCCAAGCATCTATTTAAAGCGGTAGAAAGCACTGGATTTTCAGCTGCAAATGCACGCTTAGAGTTGCCTGGCTTATGTAACCTTTGCAAAGCCAAACTTGACAAATAGGTCCCTACAATATGAAAAACACACTGATAAAAAATGCAATTGTGGTTAACGAAAATCAATCACAAGAATGTGATGTACTTATCGTTGATAACAGAATAAATAAAATTGAAAGTTCAATAACGGCACAGTCAAATGACTATATTGTGGATGCGACTGGTTATTTTCTACTCCCTGGAATGATAGACGACCAAGTACATTTTCGTGAGCCCGGCTTAACACAGAAGGGGAATATAGCCTCAGAATCCAGAGCTGCTGTGGCAGGTGGTATCACCAGCTATATGGAAATGCCAAACGTAAGCCCTGCGACTACAACCATTGAAGCTCTTGAACAGAAATACGCGATTGCGTCTAGAAGTTCGCTGGCAAACTATAGTTTTTACTTAGGGGCAACCGAAGATAATTTAGAACAAATAAAACGTTTAGATGCGAAGAAGTACTGCGGTGTTAAAGTTTTTATGGGGGCATCAACAGGCGATCTACTCGTTGAGCATCCACAAGCTCTCGACGCAATTTTCAGAGAAAGTCCCACCCTAATTGTCACCCACTGTGAAGATGGAAGAATGATTGAAAAGAATTTATCCATGTGCATCGGACGCAGTGGCAGTTTAACAATTCAAGATCACCCCATCATTCGTGACGTCGAAGCGTGTTATTCATCCTCTTCGTACGCTGTATCTTTAGCGAAACAATATCGTAGCGATTTACATGTACTGCATATCACAACAGAAAAAGAATTGAGCTTATTCCCTTCAGGCGATATTCGCGACAAACATATTACGGCAGAAGCATGTGTTCATCATTTGTGGTTCAGTCAAGAAGATTATGCACTGCAGGGTAACCTAATAAAATGCAACCCAGCGATTAAAGCGAAAAGCGATCGTGATGCTTTGTTAGCAGCAGTGCGTAATAATCAAATAGATATTATTGCTACTGATCACGCGCCTCATACTTGGCAAGAAAAGCAACTCCCCTACCAGCAAGCACCTGCGGGTTTGCCTTTAGTTGAACATGCATTGTTAAGCTTGCTCGACCACGTGCGTCATCAGCGTTTATCTATAGAGCAACTCGTTGAGAAGGTGGCACATAATCCAGCGTTAAGGTATCACATTGTAGATAGAGGCTTTATTCGTGAAGGATACTATGCTGACTTAGTGCTCGTGAACCCTCATCACGAAACGCTCACTTGCCATCAGAAAACACACTATCACTGTGGCTGGACCCCATTCGACGGTCACCGTTTTTCAGCAAAAGTTTTAAAAACTTGGGTGAATGGCAGTCTCGTTTATGACGGCCAACAACCGCTTAATACACCCAAAGCCGCTATGCCACTAATTTTTAATCGCTAGGGCATGTTTACCTTTCAAGTTT
>NZ_RCSQ01000038.1:0-30744 GCF_004103255.1 Pseudoalteromonas sp. PS5 | reverse complement strand
GGGTTGTTAGCTCAGTTGGGAGAGCATCGCCCTTACAAGGCGAGGGTCACTGGTTCAAGTCCAGTACAACCCACCATAAACTCTATTCAAGAGTATAAATTGAAACACAATTCGGGTTGTTAGCTCAGTTGGGAGAGCATCGCCCTTACAAGGCGAGGGTCACTGGTTCAAGTCCAGTACAACCCACCATATACTGCTTTACTTAAACTAACCGATGCAAAGCATCGCGCCAAATTTAAGCAAGGCAAGGGGCACCAGTTCAAGTCCAGAACAACCCTGCATATCTTAAGGCTAATATATAAAGTCTTCTCATCATACTTAATATGCGTAAAATTTTTGCCTAGTTATCGACAAGCTTTTCTCGCCTCAAAATAGATCACTTAATTAAGATAATTGATATAACCTCAAATCTTATCTAAAGCCTTAAATTCAAACTTGATTTTTTAACTATTTCGTCACCAACCATAATGAATAATTGGTATAAGTTGAATAGACTAACCCATTAGAAATTAGCTAATTTTTGTTTTCAAAGCTATCCTTAAGTACTAGACTAAAAGCAAATCCGATGTCTAATAAACGCCTCTATGCCAGCACCAACTATTCAAAACGCCAAAATGCTAATCGTTGAAGATCAACCATTAGCATTGAGCTATATGAAACAATCTTTGGAGCAGCTAGATTTTAGAAACTTAAAGTTTGCAGAAAGTGCAGATGCAGCTAAAGAGCTCTGTACCATTAATAAATTTGATCTTATCGTCTGCTCTTTTGGTTTAACAAAGAAACAAAATGGCTATCAGTTTTATGAAGAGCTTCGTGCTAAACAGTTAATTCGCTCAAGCACCGCTTTTATTTTTATTTCTTCAGAAACCAGCCCTGAGCTAGTTCATAGCATTATTGAGCTACAGCCAGATGACTTCTTGGTAAAACCTTTTTCAATAAAAGAATTACAATACCGTATTGAACGAGTACTCAAGCGTAAACAAGCACTCAAACAAATAAATACACTCATAGACGATAAAAACTACTCTAAAGCACTGAAAGTGCTCGATCTTGAGCTTGATAAAAAAGAACATAACTACACTTCCCTATTGCTCAAATTGAAAGGAGAATTACTCTTAAAACTTAATCATTTAGAAGAGGCAAAATCTTTCTATAAATCAGTATTAGCCTTACAAAAGTTTACTTGGGCGAAGCTTGGGCTAGTAGAAGCACTTATTAGCAATAACGAGGACGTTATTGCCCAAAAAATGCTGAAAACTTTGATTGAACGTTCAGAGACACGATTAGCAGCGCTAGATTTGCTTAGTAAACTCGAAATAAAGCTCAATCAATATGAGAACGCTCAACAACTCTTGCAGCAGGCTATTGAAATGGCACCGAGAAATATAAACCGGCAGCAGTCCTTAGGCCGTGTAGCTCAAATTAATCATGATTATGAAGCCAGTTATAAAGCGCATAAAGATATAGCAGCATTTGCTAGGTACTCTATTCACGACGGACCCGAAGTATACCTAAATGCCGCAAGAGCCGGTATCGACTTTGCTCTCAGTACAGACCAATCCGATCAAGTAACTCGCCTCACCCGCCAAACTCAAAAGTATCTCAATGACTTAAAGAGTCAATTTCCGAGTGCTCAAAATCAAGCTCAAATTGATGTGCTCAATGCACGAGTCCACTACCTGAAAGACGAACATCACAAAGCAAAGCAATTGTTAGAACAATTAGAAGATGAGACTGTAATTCGTTCCGTAGACTCAACATTAGACAAAGCTAAAGCACTGCATGAGGTAGGACTAAACCATAAAGCGCAGGAGTTATTTAACCAAGTTATCGCACACTGTGAGCGCCACCGTTCAGCAGCAGATCCAATCACCATGCGTTATCTCTACCAGCAACAGCAAGAGAAAAAAGAAATTACGATGGGGCCTAGAGAGCTTAATAACCATGCGGTAACACAATTTAATAAAGGACAGTATGAGACTGCCTTAGAGGCCTTTACACAGGCATTTCGAGTGATGCCAAAAAATGCAGGCATCGCACTGAATCTACTGCAATGTATGAGCGATCACTGCGCTAAAACAAGTGCCACATTCAACTCAAATTTAGCCAAACGCTGCACCACCTTGCTAAATCAAGCTGAATTAGACAGCGAACAGCAAATCCGCTTTGGAAAATTAAAAGCTAAATTAAGTGAAATGAAGCTCGACTTTGAGTAGCCAACCAATAAATATTCTGGCCTTATTGCTTTTTCATTGAAAGTGCATTAACACAATAACGCAACCCACTTGGCGCAGGACCATCTGGGAAAACATGACCTAGGTGACTATCGCAAATATTACAAGTGATTTCGATGCGCGTCATTCCATGGCTCTTATCGCCATGATACGCCACCGCTTCCACTGCTGCAGGCTGTGTAAACGAAGGCCAACCAGAGCCACTATCAAACTTTTCTTCGGCATCGAATAACAACTCGTCACAGCATACACAGTAGTATTTACCAGGTTCAAAAAGCTGACAACTTTGTGAGCTAAACGGGCGCTCAGTCCCCTTTTTCCTGGTGATAATGTAAGTTTCTGGAGCAAGTTCTGATTGCCATTGCTGATCCGATTTTTCAACTCTGCGAGGAGCAGTAGGATTACCATTTCTGGCAAAGTTTAATATATCTAACCACTTTAACATCTTAATTCTCTCTCTTGTTTACTTCTGTCTTGTGTTCTTCAACAGGAAGTGGCCAATCGCCAAAAAAGCAACTTAGATAGCGGCTTTTAATCAAATATAAAAGTACCCAACTCACCAACACAATTTGTACGGCAATATAAGGAGAAAAACTATAATGGGTTTTCCCAGCTTGCAAAATTAACCATGCTAAATCAAACACCGCAGTTAATATTAGTGGCAAACGCATATAACGCCAGACAACAGCGAGCTTTGGAGAACTTGTTGGCCGCCTAAGAGAAAATACAACAGTTGGTATAAGCGCGATACAAGCGATCCCTATCGCAACAAAAAAATGTTGTTTAGATTCAAAAAATAGTGACATCAAATCCAAGTCTGGGCGTCTCGCAAGCGCAGAAAACACCCAAATAAGCAATGGGCGAAGTAACACGACCAGCGCTAAATTAAAAGCGATTGGCGTACGATAAACGCCATATTTATCCCAATATTCAGGGCCGTATCGTGTTACTGACTTCATTTGACTACTCGTATTTATTTAATAGTGCGATCAGCGCCTCTTCATCGAACACGTCAATACCTAGCTCTTGTGCCTTGGCGAGCTTAGAGCCTGCTTTTTCGCCGGCATAAACTGCATCCGTATTTTTCGACACACTACCCGCGACCTTAGCGCCAAGTGCTTGCAATCTCGCTTTAGCATCGTTGCGGTTCAATTGACTTAATGTTCCTGTTAACACTAACGTCTGCCCTGTGAGCGGCTGAGCATCTTTAGGCACAGCTGCAACCTCTTGCCACATAATACCTACTTCAATCAATGCAGTTACCACTTCTTGATTATGCTGCTCAGCGAAGAAACTGTGAATGTGCTGTGCCACAATAACACCAACATCACTGACTTGTTGTAAAGTATCAATGGAGGCGGCCATCACTTTTTCAAGCGTCAGGAAGTGATTTGCCAAGTTTTGTGCTGTCGCTTCACCAACTTCTCTGATCCCAAGCGAGTACAAAAATTTGGCCAACGTTGTTTGCTTTGCAGTTTCCAGCGCCGTAACCAAGTTTTTAGCTGATTTAGGGCCCATGCGTTCAAGAGACTCAAAATGCCCTTGCTTCAAAACGAATAGGTCGGCAGGCGTTTTGATAAGCTCACGTTCTACTAGCTGTTCAACTATCTTGTCACCAAGACCATCAATATCTAGCGCTTTTCTTGAAGCAAAATGTTTTATTGCTTCTTTACGTTGTGCACGGCACACTAAACCACCGGTACAACGCGCAACCGCTTCGCCCTCAACACGTTCAACATGCGAATCACAAACTGGGCAAGTGTCAGGAAACTCAATCTCTTTAACATCGTCAGGACGTCTATCTAGAACTACTTGCGTCACTTGAGGGATAACATCACCAGCCCGACGCACAATAACCGTATCGCCAATTTTAACACCCAAACGTGCTATTTCATCACCATTATGAAGCGTTGCGTTTGATACGGTAACGCCACCGACAAATACCGGCTCTAAGCGTGCAACAGGCGTGATTGCGCCAGTACGACCAACCTGAAACTCAACATCAAGTAACTGTGTAATCTCTTCTTGCGCCGGAAACTTGAACGCAATCGCCCAGCGCGGCGCGCGAGCGACAAAGCCTAGTTGCTCTTGCTGCGCTTTGTCATTTACTTTAATTACAACACCATCAATTTCATAGGGAAGGTCAGCGCGACGAGTCATAATATCTTGATAGTAGTCCAGCGCTTGTTGCGCATTTTCTACAAGCTTAGTTTCAGGGCTCATCGGCAGCCCCCAGCTTTGCAATTGCTGTAATTGCGCATAATGTTCACCAGCTAATGCTCCGCCTTCAACTAATCCCATTGAATACGCATAAAACATCAATGGCCGCTTAGCTGTGATCTTAGAGTCTAATTGACGCAAACTGCCAGCGGCCGCATTTCTAGGGTTTGCAAAGGTCTTTTCGCCTTTTGCTTGCGCTGTCTCATTTAACTTATTGAAACCAGCTGTATCCATAAAAACTTCACCACGTACTTCGACTTCACGAGGGATATTTTCACCACGAAGTTTCAGCGGTATATTTCGAATAGTTTTGACATTCTCAGTGATATTCTCGCCAACTTGACCATCTCCCCTTGTTGCTGCTTGAACCAGCACTCCATCGCGATACAAAATAGATACGGCCAAGCCATCTAACTTTGGTTCACAACAAAAAGAAACATCTTTACTCGCTAACAAGCGCTCTTTTATACGCCGGTTGAATGCCGTAAATTCACTCTCGTCAAAAGCGTTATCCAGCGACAACATGGGAACCTGATGTGTTACCTGCTCAAACTTGCTAAGCGCTTCTCCTCCAACCTTCTGTGATGGAGAATCAGGGCTTTGTAACTCGGGGTGCTGCTGTTCAAGTGCCATCAATTGGCGCATTAAACGATCATATTCAGCATCAGGAATGCTAGGATTATCTAAAACATAATATTGATAATTGTATTCTTCGAGTTGCAGCCTAAGTTCAGCAACTTGAGTTTCGATGTTCTTTGACATTTAGACCTCTAAACGTAAAAAGCCACCAGCAAATGCCAGTGGCTTAGTATTTTTCTAGGAGAAGTTAAGCTGCGAATTCACGCACTTTTTCAACATAACCGCGCACAGCTTCAACAGTTAAAGGCTGACGGTCTTTATCTAGCACAGTTGCACCAAACTCTTCAGCAAGCTTTTTCGATGCGCTATGCAGCATATTAAATGCAGCCAAATTATCACCTTCACAAGGTAAAGTCATAAATAGGCTGATCCCACCGGTGTTAAATTGTTCCATGTTATCGATATCAAATGTGCCGGGGTTAAACATATTCACCAAGCGAAATAACACAGGGCCATTACCAGATGGCTCTAGGTGACGGTTAAAAAAGCCTTCATCTGAGTATTTAAAACCAAGACTTAAGACAGTTGGTAATAATTTTGATCCAGCCATACTTAATCCCTCAGGCATTTCTACATGCAAAATGATGAAATCCTGCGGCTCTAGCACTGTATCGCTTGCTTCATTGTCTTGCAGATCGCGCTCGTCGGCGTCAGCCTCAGCTGAATTACCTTCGCTTCCAGACTCTAAGACGCCATCAGCAACAGGCTCTTCATCCACCGCACTGAAGGTCATTTCACCAATTTCAGGCTCGTCTGGCTCTTTGTCGGAGTTTTGCGTTTTGGGTTCTTGAGATACCTCCGATGACTGCTTTTCACTGCCCTTCTTTCGAACAGACCAAAGCCCATGAATGAGTAACCCGCCTATGACCAATGCACTGATCACGATTAATGCCCATCTTAACTCTGTGGCCATTGCTCACCTTTTTGTTGTTATGCCTGTGCCATTTGCACTGCTTGTTCTATATCTACGGCAACCATACGCGATACCCCAGGTTCAGCCATGGTCACCCCCGTCAGTCTACCCGCCATTTCCATGGCGACTTTGTTATGACTGATATAAATAAATTGTACCGTTTGCGACATTTCTTCAACCAAACGACAAAATCGTCCTACGTTTGCATCGTCAAGCGGCGCATCTACCTCATCCAGCATACAAAAAGGAGCTGGATTCAGCCTAAATATTGAAAATACCAATGATAATGCGGTCAGCGCTTTTTCTCCACCACTTAACAGATGAATTGTCGAGTTTTTCTTACCTGGCGGTCTTGCCATTATAGAAACACCACTTTCAAGCAGATCATCACTAGTGAGTTCAAGGTATGCACTGCCTCCGCCAAATACCTTAGGAAACAACTCAGCTAAGTCTTCATTTACCTGGTTGAAGGTCGCACTAAAGCGAGTTTTGGTCTCTTTATCTATTTTCCTAATTACCGATTCTAACGTGGCGAGGGCATTGCTCAAATCATCTAGTTGCGTATCAAGATACAATTTACGTGCACTCGCCTCTTCAAATTCTTCGATTGCCGCTAGATTTACCGCACCTAATTTACTCAGTTTATTACTCACTTGACTCAAATTAGCTTGGTAATGCCCAAGATTAGCATCTTGTGGTAGCTGCTCTAACTCTGTTTTTAAAGTGCGACCCAGCGCTTCCAAAGGCTCAAGTGCAGCTTGTGCTTTTAGCATCAGGCTTTGTTCATCTAGCTTTAGCTGCTGCAAGGTTCCATTAAGTTTATTAACTTCCCCTCCTGCGTCTTTTAATACCGCTTTCTTTTGACTTAAATTTTCTTTTGCCTGCATAAGCGCATCAAGCATCGTTTGTTTTTGTGCTTTCGCTTCTAGGTGTTTTGCCAATAAGGACTCAATTTCCTCACTGACCTCAGCAAGCGGCTCATCACAAAGTAAAATATCTTCTTGCGCCTGCTCGATACGCAAGGTTATTTCATCATGACGATGCGCTAAATGCTCTAGCTTAGATTTACTAAGCTGTAATTCACTGTCAACTTGCTGTGATGCAAGCGTAGTGGTATGAACTAATTGCTGCGCATCTTGTAATGCGGCGCGTCGAGATTGACTATGTTGTTTAAACTCAGTCAACTTGGCCTCGGCTAGTTGTTGTATTTCTTGTGCTTGCGCTAGCAACTCATCACGTTGTAATTGCTGTTCCGTATCAAGTTCAAGTTGTGCGATGGCCTCGGCTCGCTCTTGAGCAATAACATCAAGTTGCTCTTGAATTTTTTGTCCTTGTTCACGCCAAACGCTCAGACTCTCATCCAGCATTTCAATTTTGGTTTTATGGCTGGCGATTGCTTGTGCTTTTTCATGAACGCATTGCTGTAATTCTAATAAGTCAGCTTGTGTGTCTTCAAGAGCAATACGTTTTTGTGCTACAACCTGCTCGGCCTCTTCGGCGAGTTGTTGCAAATGAGGAAGTTGAGTATGGCATGACTGCAATTGGGCATAGCGTTTTAATGCGCCACTCTCTTCATTGCTTTTCACCTTGGCCTTAAAGTTATCACCTACAATAATGCCACTGACCGTCACGCCGAGAAGGAATTGTTCACACGATTTAAAATCTGTAGATTCAGCACATAATTTAATTTTAGTTAAAAAGCTGGGGAAAAGCCCTGAGCTTATTTTTGTCGCGACGGAATCAACGGGAACTTCGAGTTCGATGGGCCATAGCGTATTCATTTCGTTTTGCTCAACGACTAAATGCGTCAACCCAAGCAGTGCCGCTTCAACGCATTCTTCATACCCCGACTCAACAACAAGCTGCGATAACATAGTCGCAGCAGAAGTCTCCGACGTTTCCTCTGCCCAGCGTGATAACGCTTTTATTTCAGATTGCACTTCTTGTAACGCCTGAAGCGCTTTTTGGGCATGAGTCTGTGCCTGTAAGATTTCTTCTTTATTGGTTTGTTCTTGACCTTGCAACATACCAGCTTGGCTTTGTAATTTAGCCATCGCTTGAACCAGCTGATGATGTGCATCCTGAGCGTCAGCCAAGTCATTTTCCAACATAGAGGCGTGATGCGCTTCGGCCTGTTCCAGCAGCTCAGCTTGGCGCTTGTCTATATGCAGTTTAGCTTGCTGTTGTTGCGTTACTTGACTTGCTCCTTGCTGTACCTGAGCATGTATTTGTTGATACTGTTTCTGTGCGTCACTATATTGCTTATCTAATTGAGTTTGCTCGGCGTCACTTTGCTCGTTTGTGAGCTGGAGTTCTTCCAATTGCAATAGTGCAATCTCAAGTCGTTCAGAAACTGCATCGACTTTTTCAGCGCGGCTCGCCACATACTCGGTTTGCTCGTCTTGCGCCTCAATTACTTCTTGCTGTTGTGATTTCAGTATTTGAGACTGCTCAATTAGCAGACGCTTTTTATCTGTTAGATTGACTTTCTGTTGCTCAAGCGTTGCTAACTGAGTTTCAATACGGTGAACACTATGTTGCGCTTGCTCATAGCCATCATTCAGGTAGGTAATTTCATGTTCCAGTGTTGCTAGCACAGAGTCATGACCACTGTGAGCTTCATTTAAAAATTCTAACTTTTCATTTAATTTAGCTATTTCGTTCGCTTTTTCCGCTTGCTTCTGCTCCAACGACTGCCACTTTAACACCGCTATCCACGATTTAAGATCACGCTCTTGAGATTTAAATGATTTGTATTCACTGGCCTGTTGAGCTTGAAGTGAGAGCTTATCTAACTGGCCTTGTAGCTCCTTCCTAACATCGAGTAAACGTTCCATATTTTCACGAGTACTTTTAATTCGAGTTTGTGTTTCTCGGCGGCGCTCTTTGTATTTTGAAATACCCGCAGCCTCTTCTAAAAAGACTCTAAGTTCCTGAGGTTTGCTCTCGATAAGCCGCGAGATCATACCCTGTTCAATAATAGCGTAGCTTCTTGGGCCAAGCCCTGTACCAAGAAAAATATCGGTAATATCACGCTTGCGACACTTACTACCATTTAAAAAGTAGAGGGATTGACCGTCTCGGGTAACTAAACGCTTGATAGCAATTTGATTGCGATCTGCGAAAGTACCAGGTAACCGGCCTTGAGTATTATCAAAGATGAGTTCAACTGAAGCTTGTGAAATCGGCTTACGTTTAGTGGAACCATTAAAAATAACGTCTGTCATGGCATCGCCACGAAGGTTTTTGGCTGAGCTTTCACCAAGCACCCAGCGTACAGCGTCAATTACATTAGATTTGCCACAACCATTAGGCCCAACGACACATGTCATCTGATCAGGAAATGGGATCTTGGTTGGCTCAACAAAGGATTTAAAGCCTGCCAGTTTGATGCTGCTCAGTCGCATAGCTTATTCGTATCAATCTTTGTTATTTTTAATAAAAGCACAATTCGTTGCTAACGGCTGTAGCTTAAGCATGGCAGCGTTTAATATTATCAAGAATAATGCCGGTAGCCATTGCCACATTTAATGACTCAGCACCGCCAAACGCAGGGATCGTCACTTTTTTATTGATGCAAGCCGCAATAGGGTCGCTGATACCATGAGATTCGCTGCCCATCACTAATACTGCATTGGAACTAAATTGACACTGATGCACACTTTCGCCACCAAGAAACGCACCATAGCATTCACCCTGATAGTGTTTTAAAAACGCCTCGAGATCGGTTCTCACCACATTAACCCGCACAAATGACCCCATCGTAGCACTGATAACTTTGGGGTTAAATTGATCTGCACAATTTTCACTCACGACAAGCTGCGTCAATCCATACCAATCAGCAAGGCGAATAATGGTTCCGAGATTACCGGGATCTGATACTCCATCTAATGCCAGCACCAGTCCATCAGTATTAATCTCCTGTACCGATGGCATAGGCACAACCGCAATCGCTGCATTATTTGACACTAAAGTGCTTACTTTTGTCAGCACTTCCTCTTCAGCCTCCACGCAGGTAGTAGTGGCGAGCTTGGCTTCATACTTTGTCAAAAATTCACTGGTGGCAAACAACTGCTCGATGGCCAATCCTGCATCAACTAACTCAATCACATTTTTTTCGCCCTGTACTAGATACAGACCATGTTGTTTGCGATATTTTTTTTGCCCTAAAGCACGTAGTTGTTTTTGTTGATTCTTGGAGATCATGTGCACCTCAAAAGTTGGATTGTCCATTATACCTGTTCAGTATCCGATAATACCAATTTTACTTGACCTAAACTTGGGATAGAAAGTGAGTGAGTCAATTAAAATATCCATACTCAAAAGCGTTATATCTCGCTAGCTAGGTGTTATGCCAAGCTCAGGTTATACCAACTCCATTTGAAGGAGCAAATTATCTGCTAGCGCATTAAATCAGGAAAGTATGTTATCTTGTGCCAAATAATACAGGGTACAGAGGTTAATATGTCACCTGAGCTAACGCTTATTCTGCTTAATTTTATCCTTCTTTTTATTGCTTACGCTTTCGTCTATCCAAAATTACAAGATAAGTCCTTTGCCAATATCGGCAAACAAGACCTATTGGTGACGGCGGCTTCTTTAATCGTTTCTGGAAGTCTATTTTATGGAAAAGACATTGAATTTTCTTTGGTGTTTTTTGACAGCAACTGGGTAGTATTTACTGTTGTGGTGTTTAGCGTGATGGAGATCCCATTTGGGCTGTGGTTTAAGCGTCGCTTTAACATTAAATTTGGAGAGTGAAGCTCATACTCTCCAATAAGACTTAACCTCGAGTTAACTAACCTGAGGTTTAAATAAAGGATGGTCTAATCCATTATTTTTAAAACATTGAACTGTGGTTGTTGCCTATTCACAGTTTAATTTTGCTTGCGCTTCACAACGCATTTGCGCATCTGCCAAATCCGCTCCGCCCATGCAAAAGTCAATTCTCATCAACTTTTCTTCCCGCCCGCGGCGCTGCGCATCAATAGCAGACCATCGCCAAGTTTTTATGAGTCGTTTAGCGTGCATAGCCAATTTTTTAGATGGGGCGCTAGTAACGTGCTCAATCTCATCAGTGTTGCCATTAGCATCAATCACAACCTTAAATACGCTACACCCTGCGAGCTTGCGCTTTGCTAATGCAGCTGGATATATAGGTGTACTATCAGCTTCTTTTTGCCAGATATCGGTCTCTGTAGATGGGTTTAGCTCTGTTGACTTTACGTCGGCGTATATTGTCTTTGCCGTTGCAGTCCAGCTTGCGGCTACGATTAACATACCTATCAATAATTGAATTTTCATAAATCTTCCTTTTTATAGTATTCAAATAGAGATCCAATCTACTACTTATTGATTAAAAAGCCAAAGTCTAATTGACTTTGGCTTTCACAGGCTGCTTAACTCACTCAGCTCGTTTTTCGCGACCAAGTAGCGCCATTGCGGCCTCTTTCACATCCTTTTGCTCATATAAGACTTGATAAATTTGCTCAGTAATAGGCATTTCGATACCGGTGCGCTTAGCTAGGAGGTAAACTTCTTTGGTATTGCGGTAGCCTTCAACTACTTGGCCTATACTTGACATAGCTTCATCTACCGATTTCCCAGTACCAAGCGCAAGGCCAAAGCGGCGATTACGTGACTGATTATCAGTACAAGTAAGAATAAGATCACCAAGCCCCGCCATACCCATAAAGGTTTCAGAGCGCGCCCCTAACGCACACCCTAAACGGCAAAGTTCAGCAAGCCCTCGAGTAATCAGCGCCGTTCTGGCATTCGCACCAAAACCAAAACCATCTGACATACCCGCGCCAATCGCGATAACGTTTTTGACCGCTCCGCCAAGCTGGATACCGATAAAGTCTTCGTTGCTATACACTCTAAACGAGCGGCCGCAATGCAGTAACTCCGCAAGCTCTTCACGGAACTTTGCGCAAATAGAAGATACGGAAATCGCAGTGGGTAATCCCGCAGCCATTTCTTTTGCAAAGGTAGGCCCACTTAGCACCGCCAGCGGCACATCGTCACCCAACACATCCAGTGCAACCTCTTGCAACAGTCGCCCGGTATTTGGTTCGAGCCCTTTGGTTGCCCACGCGACTTTTGCATTTTCAAGTAGCATAGGTTTAATCTTCTTTAGCGTGTCTGCAAACGCATGACTTGGCACAACCACCAAAATACGCTCGCTAGACTTAACAGCCGTTTCTAAATCAGCCTCAAGGTCAAGCGTGTTTGGAAACTGGATGTCTGGAAGATAACGTTGGTTTTTACGCTCAGCTGCTAGCGCCTCAACGTGTTCGCTATTGCGTCCCCACAGTGTCACTTGATGACCATTTCGGGCAAAACAAATAGCAAGGGCGGTGCCATAAGACCCCGCCCCTAGTACTGTTACAGCTGATTTTGCTGTACTCATCAATTATGCGTCAGCAGTTTGCTCAGGCTGTGCTTGAGCCGCACGTTGCTGCATATATTGAGCAAATAATGCGTCAAAGTTAACTGGCGCAAGGTTTAACTGTGGGAAAGTACCACGGTTAACTAGGCTTGCTACCGCTTCACGCGCATAAGGGAATAGGATATTAGGGCAGAAAGCACCTAGCATGTGCGCCATTTGCATCTCTTCAAGGTCAGCAATTGCGAAAATACCAGCTTGTTGAATTTCACATAAGAATGCTGTTTCTTCACCAATTGTTGCTGTTACTGTCAATGCTAGTACAACTTCGAATACGTTATCATCAAGCTTGGCAGAACGAGTGTCCATGTCTAGCTTAACTTCTGGCGTCCACTCTTTTTGGAAGATAGCTGGCGAGTTTGGTGTTTCAAAAGACACATCTTTAGTGTAGATGCGTTGAATATTAAACTGTGCACCTTCTTGTTGTTCTGCTGCTTGGTTTTGTTCTGCCATGATTATTTCCTAAATTCTGTTGTGTTTCTGCTAATTCATTAACAGTCATTATTTAAATTACGTTACGCAACTTATCGCTCTTCAATCAATTATGCTTGCAATAAATTGTCGAGCTCGCCTCGCGCTTCAAGCGCCATCATATCGTCACATCCGCCGATATGGCGTTCAGCGATAAATATTTGTGGCACGGTGTGTCCACCATTCGCTTTTGCTATCATCTCATCACGAAGTTCAGGCTGTGCACCAATATCATACTCCGTGTATATAACGCTTTTAGCGTCCAATAGCGCTTTTGCACGGTGGCAAAATGGGCAATAGTCTTTGGTGTAGATCACGACTTGGCTCATCATATACCTCGATTATTTTCCGTTAGAGATTGGTAAACCCGCATTTTGCCATGCGCCAATACCGCCGGATAATACAAATACTTGCTCGAATCCAGCTTTGTGCATGTTATCAGCCACAGCGGATGCTGTCATACCCGTATTACAGACTAATATAATGGGCTTCGATTTATGTTTTTCAAGACCAGCAAAATCTTTTTGCTTAAGCTTTTCAGCATTCACTTGTTCAGCTCCCGCAATATGGCCTTGGTTAAATTCTTTTACCGCTCGCATGTCAAGCACTTGACCTTCTTGACGATTTACTAACAAAGTAAGCTGCTGAGGGTTAATCTGTCTGATTTTAGAGAATTTGCTCTTAAACCAGCTGTTCAGTAGCATCGCGGCTAACACAATCCAAATAATGCTAAGTACCGGATGGTTACCTAAAAACGCAACGTATTGTTCCATTAATTTTTTCAACCAAAAGTTTTCAAATCATTAAGTGGCAGCAAGTATACCCTCTTTATTCTCGACAAAACAGACTTGTTCACATCCGCAAATATCAATTTGTATGCTGATAATTCATCACTGTGGGGCTGAATATTCATACAAAAACAGGTATTCTACTGTCAACAACCAGAGCAGCTTATATCAAGTACCGCAGTATAACTTTTCAATATTATTGCTGGTTTCTAGTTATGAGCCATCAACATCGTGCCTAATTCAGGATTTCAGGAGCGCAAATGACAGCTAAGAAAAAGCCATTGGTATTAATGATTTTAGACGGTTGGGGCTATCGCGAAGAAAGCGAAAGTAACGCTATTTTGGCCGCCAATACCCCAGTATTAGACGAACTCTGGCGCTCAGTTCCTCATACCTTAATCTCTGGATCTGGTCTTGATGTCGGCCTACCTGATGGCCAAATGGGTAACTCTGAAGTTGGCCACGTAAACCTAGGTGCAGGACGTGTGGTTTATCAAGACTTCACTCGCATTACCAAAGCAATTGATGATGGTGAGTTTGAACACAACCCAGCACTGGTTGAGAATATCGACAAAGCGGCTGCTCAAGGCAAAGCCGTTCATCTAATGGGACTTCTAAGTCCAGGTGGTGTTCACAGTCACGAAGACCATATTGTTGCAGCGATAAAATTAGCCGCTGAGCGCGGAGCCACTGTATATCTACATGCCTTTCTAGATGGCCGTGATACGCCGCCACGCAGTGCACAAGCGTCAATCGAAAAGATAGAAGCCCTGATGCAGTCTTTAAACTGTGGTCGACTCGCTTCTATTGTTGGTCGCTACTACGCAATGGATCGCGACAACCGCTGGGATCGCGTTGAATTAGCCTACAATCTAATGGTCAGTGGTGAAGCTGAATTTACCTACCAAAACGGTGTTGAAGCATTACAAGCTGCCTACGCACGCGATGAAAATGATGAATTTGTAAAAGCATCTATTATCGCTGCTGAAGGTGAGTCTGCCGCGACTATCAATGATGGTGACACAGTTATTTTTATGAACTTCCGAGCTGACCGAGCGCGTCAGATGACCCGTACTTTTGTTGATGCTGACTTTAATGGCTTTGAAAAACGCAAAGCGCCAAACCTAAGTGCTTTTGTGATGATGACGGAGTACGCTGCTGACATTAAAGCACCTATCGCTTTCGCGCCCGAAGCTTTGGTCAATGTCCTAGGTGAATGGCTAGCTAAACACAACAAAACTCAGCTACGTATCTCAGAAACAGAAAAATATGCTCACGTTACCTTCTTCTTTAGCGGTGGTCGTGAGGACTTATTTGAAGGGGAAAAACGTGAACTTATTCCTTCACCACAAGTGGCCACATACGACTTACAGCCTGAGATGAATTCAGAAATGCTAACTGATAAATTAGTGGCAGCTATTCATAGCGGTGAATTCGACGTGATTATTTGTAACTATCCAAATGGTGATATGGTTGGGCACTCTGGTGTATTCGAAGCTGCTGTAAAAGCATGCGAAGCCGTAGATAAATGTATTGGCCGTGTGGTTGCTGCGCTAAAAGAAAGTGGTGGTGAAGCATTAATAACAGCAGATCACGGCAATGCAGAGCAAATGCTTAACCCGAAGACAGGTCAAGCTCATACCGCTCACACCAGCGAGCCTGTACCATTTATTTATGTTGGTCGTGATGCAGAGCCACAAGCAGGAAAAGCACTAAGCGATGTTGCGCCGACAATGCTACATTTACTTGGCATGGAGCAGCCTAGCGAGATGACGGGCACTCCAATAATGCGTTTAAAATAGCGGCTCACTTTTATGCCGTTAAAAACGACGCTCTCTTATGCTGCACTACTCAGTGCAGCATTGTTAATGTTAATAGCTCCTGTTAGTGCCAATGAGTCACGCACTAAGCAAGATTTAAGCGAAGTACAGCAGCAGCTTAAAGCCAGCCAACAAGCGCTCGAAAAACAGCGCAGTACAATTAAGTCACAAGAAGCTAAACTCAAAGCGTTTGAACTTGATATAGCAAAAAGTGCCAAAGCAGTCTCGCTCACTGAAGCCGGTATTAAAGAAAATAAAACAGAGCAAACGACATTAGAACGACAAAAAGACGCTCTTTTAAGTGATAAAAGCAAGTTTGAAAAGCAGCTCGCAGCTCAGTTAAAAAGCGCTTACATGACTGGCTCTCATGATTACTCAAGAATGTTACTCAATCAAGAGCATGCAACCAAGCTAGAGCGCACGATTGCTTACTACGATTATTTAAACAAAGCCAGAATTGAGCAGTTAGAGCAGCTTAAAGTCGTTCGCCAAGCCTTAGCCAATACCCAAGCCGAACTCACACGCAGCCAGTCCCAGCTTGAGGCGCTGAGACGTCATCAAAAAGAACGCCTTGAAGCTCTGAGAAAAGCCAAACAAGCACGGCAGAGTCAACTTGCGGACTTACACAATCAACTAAAAGAAACGCGTTCAGCAATAGCCTACCTCAAAGAAAATGAGCAAACTTTGATCCAAACGTTAGCAGAGCTTGCTAAAGCTCAGCAAGCTGCCGAAATACGACTAGATGGCTTGGCGCAATTAAAAGGCAAGCTACATCTACCGGCGAAAGGGCGTATTCAACATCGATTTGGCCAACGTAAGCATGCTGGAATGAATTGGAAAGGCGTACTAATAGGAGCAAAAGAAGGTGCAGACATAACCAGTGTCGCTCCAGGGCAAGTCGTATTCGCCGATTGGTTAAATGGCTTTGGCTGGGTCATGGTACTGGATCATGGTCATGGCTTTATGAGTCTGTACGGTCATGCCCAAACACTGTTGTTTGATGTTGGCGATCAAGTTCGCAGTGGCGAAGTTATCGCTTTAGTTGGACAAAGCGGCGGACAAAGAGATCCTGGTCTATACTTCGAGATACGGCATAAAGGAAGCGCTGTCGATCCGATAAAATGGTGCAGTTCCAGTTAACTGATTAACCCGTGCTGCACCTTGATGAGGAGCAGCACATGAATAGACAAACTCGTTTCTATGCGCTTGCGGCACGCTATGTCGCACTGTTAGGTATTTTACTGTTACTAAGCTTTAGCGCGCTAAGTCAAACACCTGCAAAAAAGTTTTCCGCTCAAGAAATGGATGAGATCCTTTATCATATCCATACCTATTACGTTGAGGATTTACCACTTAGCCGTTACAACCAAAGTAACCTTTCCAGTTTGTTTGACAACCTAGATCCTTACTCTAAATATTTAGATTCAGAAGAATTAGAAGCCATATTCAGCGCTGCAAACGGTCGCTATACAGGGCTTGGTATTGAAGTAGAAGAACAAGGGAATTATGTAACCATTGTAGATACGCTCCCTAATTCTCCTGCAGAGATAGCTGGTATTGAGCGCGGCGATAAGCTCTCATTGATTAATAACATTGACGTCACCGGAAAGACAATAGCCGAAGTTTCCGCGCTACTCAAAGCCGCTAACAAAAACCAGCTGCAGTTGGTGGTACTAAGAGGCTCAAGCGCAGTCAATATCGCATTAAAACGACAAGAGATCGTGCTCGAAAGTGTTGCCAGTAAACTACTCAAAGATGGCACCGGTTTTTTGAGTGTAAATAGCTTTAATCACCATACGTACCACGATGTTGCAAGACAAATAAACTACTTACAGTTGCAATACGGTGACACCTTGAAAAAGCTCGTCATTGACTTAAGAGATAACCCAGGTGGAACTTTAAACAGCGCGGTTGCAATATCAGATTTATTTCTGGACAGTGGCACAATAGTCACAACTAAAGGGCGCTTCTTCGATGCTAATCAAGCCTACTTCGCAAGACAAGGAGACATACTCAATGGTGCCCCTATTGTGGTGTTGATAAACAACAACTCAGCCTCTGCTGCTGAAATATTGGCAGCTGCGCTAAAGGATAATAAACGAGCACTGGTTGTAGGGTTGCGCTCATATGGTAAGGGCTCAGTGCAGTCTCTTATCCCTATCGGAAATGGCACCACCGCACTAAAATTAACCACAGCCAGATATTATACGCCCACAGGGACATCAATAGAGGGCACGGGTGTAGAGCCTGATGTATATTTCACCAAACAAGCGCTTTCCCTGCTCGATAAAAGCGCTATAATCACTGGTGAAGAATCCATCAAAAAAAATGGCATTGAACAACTTGCATCACATTGGCCAAAGGCGTTTGCATTAGTTCAATCACAATAATGAAAAGCCGCTAAGTAAGGCGGTAAACTATAACAATAAGATCGTGTGCTAATAAAAATTATCGGGTTAATGCTGGCCTGTATAACATTCGCAGTGCCAGCAAAACAATTTGCTATTGTGATTGATGATATTGGAAATCATCAACGTGATTTAGAATTACTCTCTCTACCAGGTGGGATCACTTTTTCGATTCTGCCTCACACGCCTTATTCTCAGCAATTTGCATTTGCCGCCAGCCGTCAACAACGAGAACTCATGCTTCATGTTCCTATGCAGGCAAAAGACCCTAACAAGGCATTAGGGCCCGGCGCTTTAACGGTAGGTATGGAAAAGTGGCAGCTACAAATGACACTTGGTAACGCATTATCTACCCTGCCCCAAGTAAAGGGTGTGAATAATCACATGGGGTCAGCATTGACAGAACAAATTGATCCCATGAAATGGACGATGGAAATACTAAAAAAACGTAGCCTATACTTTTTAGATAGCCGTACCACCAGTCACAGTCAGGCGCAGTATGCAGCCAACCTATATGGAGTAAAAAACATCGCTCGACAAGTCTTTTTAGATAATGATGTATCCGCTGTTGCACTTAATACCCAGTGGCAAAAGATGCTTAAATTACTTGAAAGCCATCAACAAGTTATTATTATTGCACACCCATACAAGGAAACAGCTGCATTCCTTGCAACCAAATTAGCTGAGCTTGAAAGTACTGACATCGAATTAGTTCCTGTGTCTCAACTGGTTGAACAAAAATACGTAAGACTGGCGGAAACTGCTGAGCAACATGCTATTTCCGGACAATTACGACTTCAGGAATAAAGACTAACAATGATTACCATCAGACAGTTTCAATGCGGCGAAGAAGCCGTATTACGTAAGCTTATGTTTGACACGATACGCTCTGTCACTATCAAGCATTACTCCGATAACCAAGTCAAAGCATGGGCACATAGCGACATAGCTGATGAGAGCTGGCAAGACCGATTAAGGAGTAATCAGCCCCTTGTGGCCGTGCTGAACGGTAAAATTGTTGGTTTTGCTGATATCCAAGCTAACGGACTGATTGATCACTTTTTTTGTCATGCAGAACATCAAGGCCAAGGCATAGGGAAAGCACTTATGCTCGCACTTTTAGAACACAGCAGAACAACCAACATAACGCGCTTATTTTCCCATGTTAGCAAAACGGCTAAGCCTTTCTTCGAGCGTTTTGGTTTTGATGTGATAAAAGAACAGCAGGTGAATGTTCGTGGCGAAGTGCTAACTAATTACCTAATGGAAAGAGTTATGCCTACCCGCTAGCAGGCATAGAAGCCCTCTTCTCTAGTCAATGGGCGCAAACTGTTTTGGTAAAACACTAAATTGCAAGGATGGGTTTTGCTGCATCCATTTTTTCTTGTTAGGAATTTGGATCTTAAACTCATCATCCGTCATAAACTGTTGAGTTTTACCTTTTGCATCCACAAACTGAATTGATGCAGGTTCAGAAAATGTAAATTCCAGTTCATCAAAATTAGGAGCAAGCCAAGACAAACTGCCTGCCATCAGCTCAACAAAAGCGTCCATATCCTCCAAAAGGATAAACAAATCGCGATATTTAACCTGCTGTCTAGTCAGCGGCGCTATATCGGTATTAACCATAATCGCAACAGCGTCTTTTTCTTGGTTGATCACTAAGTTGACTTCATCTGCGCGGGGCTGCGGTAGAATAGGCAAATCGATATTGCCATCTTTATCTATGATGCCATTGGCAATGACTTTACCATCGTGCTCGAGCCAAAGTTTAACCTCTTCTAGTTTGAGTTCTGGCTGCTTCACTTCTACGGTAAATTTAGACAAGATATATTGCGACTGCGCTTTGTTGGCAATTAAATCTAGAATTTTATTAATTTCGCCATATTCCACACTTCGCTCGGCTGCAAAAACTGAGTTGCAAAGCAAACTCGCAGCAGTACCTAACATCAGTAACTTTTTCATCGGGTTATCCTTTTTATTGTTATTTTAATAAGAGCTAAGGCACGACAAATAGTTCAAAACTTGATCTCAATGCCGTACATTAAAGTCGAATCAAGCTACACTCAAAGGTAAGACTGTGTAGTGAAAAGGAGTAACCAATGACTCAAACCGTAGCTGATTTAATGACACCAGATCCATTCGCCGTTAGTGCTGAGAATACCTTGCAAGATGCGCATAACTTAATGAAAGAGAAAAATGTTCGTCATATTCCGGTGATTGACCAAAGCGGTACTTTGGTAGGCATGCTGACTCAAAAGATCATGATTGCCAAAGTCATGGGAATTATGGCCACCTATGGCGCAAATGCACTAGCTCGTAAAGAAAAGCAAACTAAAGTTTTGGATATTATGGCAACAGATTTTGCAAGTGTGCAACCGGATCAATCACTACAAGATGTGGTACGTTTTTTTGTTGATAATCGACATGGCTGTATGCCGGTGGTAGATAAGCAAAACAAGCTGGTTGGCATACTCACATCTTCAGATTTTGTTCGTCTGGCTGCGGCACTGCTGTCTTGAAAATAATGAGGTTGCTCCATGAGCGGAGCAGCCTCAGTTGGTAAGCCGTTATGCTTTTTCTTGCAATGTTCTTGCAACCGTTCTCATACCAAGCGTTGTGGCACCAGCAGACCATTGACCTCCAGCACTATTCTGGAATGAAGCAGCAAGATCAATATGCACCCAGCCTTGACCTTCGTTTGGAACAAAACGAGATAAGAAGCCAGCTGCATTAGATGCGCCTCCAAAGCCACCACCTTTTTGTGCACGACTGTTTGCAGTATCAGCGTATGGTGATGGGCAATTATTTTGGTGCCATTTTTCAAGCGGCAGTGGCCATGCAGCCTCAAACTCCTCGCTAGCGTATTGCTGTACATCATTGACTAATGCTTTATCAAGTCCAAAAAGCGCGTTGTACTCTTGGCCTACGGCGACTAATGCAGCCCCTGTCAGCGTAGCTGCATCAATGATAAGTTCAGCGCCAGTTTCACCAGCAGCCATCAAGCCGTCAGCAAGTACCAAACGACCCTCGGCATCAGTATTCACGATTTCAACTGTGGTACCATTTTTATATGTAAGAATATCACCTAATTTATAAGCGTGACCTGAAATAAGGTTCTCAGCGCAGCATAAGAATAGCTTAACTCGACGGTCAAAACCTCGCTGGATAGCTAAAGCTAATCCTGCTGTTACGGTAGCTGCACCGCCCATATCGCACTTCATTGTAAGCATGCCTTCGCTTGGCTTAATTGAGTAGCCGCCCGAATCAAACGTGATCCCTTTACCAACCAACGCAGCACTCACTGGAGCCTCGTCATTCCCTGTTGGATTATAGTCCAGTTCAAGCAATACAGGAGGGCGCTCACTACCGCGTCCAACTTCATGAATACCAATCCATTGCTGCTCTAATAGCGCATCACCTTTAATGATCTGGTAGCTCACATGCTCAGGAGCAAGAGACTGAATAAACTCAGCCGCTTTACCCGCCAGGCTCTCAGGGTAAATATCTTCCGCAGTGCCATTGATCATTTGGCGCATCCAAATGGCTGATGACTGCAATGCAGCAAGTTCTTTTAGATCTGACTGATCATTATCAGCAAAAACCACACCATCTAGTGCTTTAGGCGAGACAAACCCCTGATAAAATGCCCATTGTGATTCAGTGCACCACAACTCACCCTCAAGGTGTACTTGTTTAATTCCTTGCTGAGCGATACTACGTGCCGCTTTTTGGATATTTTTTAGCGTTTCATCTTGTTGCAAATGAATTGAAGCACCGTCCTTTTCAAACGACAGGGCCGCACCCGCTGATAAATATGCGGGTTTTGCTGCTTCGCTCAGTCGTACAATAAATTTCTCTGACATTCTATTTTTCACTCTTGTGCTTATACGTGTGCTTAAGTGTACACTAGCCCTTAAATTCACCCAACTGAAAGCGACCAATGAACTTTTCTAGCCAATTACAGCAAGCCACCTTATTAAAACGCTACAAGCGCTTTCTCGTTGATCTACGTACCGCTGATGGCGAGGAATTTACCGTGCACTGTGCCAACACGGGGAGAATGACGAATTGTGCTGACCCTGGGTTTACTGCCTATTACTCAACCAGTGACAACCCCAAGCGAAAATATATGCACTCCTTAGAGCTTACCCAAGATCAAGTGGGTCACTTTATTTGCGTCAACACAGCCGTGGCAAACAAAGTTGCCGTTGAAGCAATAGAGCGCGGGATAATCACGCAGTTAAACGGCTATGATACGCTGCAAACAGAAATAAAGTACGGTGCTGAAAATAGTCGCATTGATATTTTATTAAGTAGCAATGAAAATGGACAACCTCCACACTTATGCTACGTTGAAGTAAAGTCTGTAACTCTACTCGAGCAGCAGCAAGGTTTTTTTCCCGATGCTGAAACGGCAAGAGGCCAAAAGCATTTAAGAGAATTAATCCAAATAAAACAACAAGGCCATCGTGCTGTGCTACTGTTTGCGGCTCTACATACCGGAATTAAGAATGTGAGACCCGCAGCCCATGTTGACCAAAAGTACGCAGCATTAATAAAAGAAGCAATCTCTCATGGGGTTGAAATTATCGCCTACCGAGCACACGTTGATGATCGCCAAGTACAATTAATTGAAGAAATTCCTTTTGACTGCGCTTGACTTTTTTCATGCCGCCCACATATAGCCGTGATAGTTTTCTCCCCCAAAAGGCTAAACTTTGAAAAAAGAGGCTGACATTCGCACTAAAAAAGTGTTTGCTAAGGGGTAAAGATTTTGCTATTTATACCCGCCGGCGAAAGCTGGGGTTATGTATTAAGGATTTAGGAGAATGGTATGCCAGACCAGAAAAAACTAGGGTTATTGGCTCAAGCCGGTGTAGAACCTTATCAAGAAAAGCCAGGCGAAGAATACATGAATGAAGCACAACGTGCTCATTTCAAAGCAATATTAGAAGCATGGCGTGCCGATCTACGTAACGAAGTAGATCGTACTAAAACACACATGCAAGATGAAGCGGCAAACTTTCCTGATCCTGTGGACCGTGCAGCGCAAGAAGAGGAGTTTTCTCTTGAACTGCGTACTCGCGACCGCGAGCGTAAGCTAATCAAGAAAATTGAGAAAACACTTCAGCTAATTGAAGATGACGACTTTGGTTTTTGCGAATCATGCGGTATTGAAATTGGTATTCGTCGCCTTGAAGCGCGACCAACTGCCGATTTATGCGTAGATTGTAAATCTCTCGCAGAAATTAAAGAAAAACAACAAGGCAGAGGATAACCTCAGCTCTGTGTCCCCAAGCTTAAAGCAATCTGGGAGCTATCGCGGTCGATTTGCTCCCTCGCCTTCTGGGCCGCTTCATTTCGGATCTTTAGTCGCAGCGTTAGGCAGTTACTTAGATGCAAAAGCCAATCGTGGTCAGTGGCTCGTTCGTATTGAAGATATAGACACGCCAAGAGTGGTATCCGGTGCTACCGAAAATATATTGGCAACTCTTGAAGCATACGGCCTTTATTGGGATGAAGAGGTTGTCTATCAATCTCAGCGCCACACTTTATATCAGTCTTACCTTGATGAATTAACATCCAACGAGCTTGTTTATGCGTGCCAATGCACCAGAAAACAGATTAAAGCCATGGGTGGATTTTATAATAATCATTGCCGTGATCTGAACTTAAGTCTGCAAGGCAATGCACTGCGCTTACAGCAGCGCTTTTCTGTTACCGAGTTTAATGACAAGATACAAGGTGCTGTCGTTATTCCCAATGCGATTGCCCATGAAGATTATATTACTAAACGTCGAGATGGTTTATTTGCTTATCAGCTAGTGGTTGTTGTGGACGATATTGAACAACAGATTAGCCATATCGTACGAGGAGCCGACCTTTTAGCACCTACCGCTAGACAAATTAGTTTGTTCCAACAGCTAAACCAGTCTGTACCTGAGTATGCACATCTTCCACTTGCTGTAGCAGCTCCGGGCTTCAAATTATCAAAACAAAATCATGCACCTGCAATTGATACTCATCACCCACTCCCGACACTCCATGCCGCGCTACGGTATTTGAATGTACCTGTAGGCTCAATGGCTGACTATCAAAATATTGACGCGTTGCTAGAACATGCTGTCGATGTTTTTAACCTTAATTCCATCCCTAAAGCACAAGAAATTCAACTAAACTCATTAGAAAATGGTGAATTTGCTTTTCGCCCGCTGTTTTCAAGTACTTCAATTTAGTCTCATTTGAGTATATGATAGCGAGCCTTAAATGTGACCTGTTTTAACACCAAAGCAGGGCTTTATAACCACTAAAATCGAAAACTTGATTGCTCAGGAGACGAGTTATTATTTCCAAGCTTGTAAACTTTTGCCGCCAGTTCGTAACTGGAAAAGGCGATGAGACGGTGAAAAAGGCCAGCCCGACACCTGTGATTATTCCTCGCAGCGAGCATGGTATATCTCGTAAACAATTTAGCCCTAATGCTATCAAGGTACTGTACCGATTAAAAGATGGTGGTTACGACGCCTATTTGGTTGGTGGCTGTATCCGAGACATTATGCTCGGAATAGAGCCTAAAGACTTTGATGTAGTAACGAACGCGACACCAGAGCAAATTAAAAAATTATTTCGTAACTGTCGCTTAATTGGCCGCCGCTTCCGCCTTGCACATATTGTGTTTGGCCGTGAAATTATCGAAGTGGCAACGATGCGTGGTCACCACCAAAGCGACGATTCTTGTGCAACTACCAGCCAAGCAAGCGAACATGGACAGCTCTTACGTGACAATGTTTACGGCAGCATAGAAGAAGATGCAGAGCGTCGCGACTTCACCATTAACGCGCTTTATTATTCTATTAATGATTTTACATTAAGAGACTTTGCCGGTGGTGTTAGCGACATTAAGGCACGCAAAATTGAGCTAATTGGCGATCCTGAAACGCGCTACCGTGAAGATCCCGTACGTATGCTCCGAGCTATTCGATTTGCTACAAAGCTAGGAATGGAAATAGCAACACCAACGCGCACACCGATCAAAGACTTGGCACCATTGCTGGGTCATATTCCCGCGGCACGATTATTTGAAGAAACACTCAAGCTATTTCTCAATGGCAAGGCAGAAGAGAACTTTCTGCAAATGCGTGAATACGGCTTATTTTCTCAGTTGTTTCCTGCACTCGACAAAATTTTAGCAAGACCTGAAAGTGAATTTGAACGTCGCTTTATTCAACAAATGTTTGCCAATACGGACAGCCGTATTAACGCCAATAAAAAAGTGACCCCTGCTTTTATTTATGCAGCACTTTTATGGTTTCCAATTTTAGAGAAAAGCCATGCTTTAGCCGCAGATGGAATGAATGAATACGACGCGTTTATGCAAGCTATCAATCACATACTTGCTGATAACGCGAAGCATGTTGCGGTTCCCAAGCGATTTACTTTGGGTGCTCGCGACATTTGGCATATTCAGCAACGCTTGGATAAACGTGCGGGTCAACGCGCCTATCGCTTAAGTTTACAGCCTAGATTCAAGGCCGCTTATGACTTCTTGTTACTGCGTGTAGAAAGTGGCGAACAAGATCAATCTGACCTTGCAACATGGTGGACTGAATATCTTAAAAGCGATGTCAATGGCCAAAAAGAGATGGTGCGCAATTTAGGTAGTCAGAACAAACCAAAACGTCGCCCACGACGAAAACCAAAAAGAAAACCAAAAGAAGATTAAATGAATACTGCGTACATTGGATTGGGCGCAAACCTATCCGAACCGATGACACAACTACAGCGAGCGCTAACTGTGCTCGCCTCTCACCCTGCTTTATCTGTTATTCATCACTCTAGTTTATATGGCTCCAAGCCTATGGGGCCTCAAGATCAGCCTGACTATGTTAATGCAGTAGCTAAGTTGGAAACATCTTTAGCTGCCGAAGCATTATTAGATGTTCTGCAACAGATAGAACTTGAACACGGAAGAGTACGAAAGTCAGAACGCTGGGGACCACGCACTCTTGATTTGGACATTCTGCTTTTCAATGAGGAAATCATTGCGAGTGAGAGGCTGGTTGTGCCACATTATGGCCTAACGAAGCGAGAGTTCGTCGTTTATCCATTATTAGAAATTGCGCCAACACTCAAACTACCTGATGGTACTACCCTTGAGTCTTTGGCAGAACAGTTACCACTTAACGGACTAACCATCCTTAATTAATTCAACCCAAGGGGTTCAATATGGCAAAAATTTCTGTATCAACACTTGCCAAAATGAAGCGTGAAGGAACAAAAATAACAGCCCTCACTGCATATGATGCAAGTTTTGCAAAGCTATTTCACGACAACGGTGTCGATGTCATCTTAGTGGGTGATTCTTTAGGTATGGTTTTACAAGGCGGTGAAGATACACTAGCTGTAACCTCTGAAGACATCGCCTACCACACCCGCTGTGTAAGAGCTGGGAGTAAAGCGCTATTTGTGATAGCTGATATGCCTTTTATGAGCTATTCAGATCCACAGTCCACTTGTGAAAATGCAGCGAAGTTAATGCGTGCAGGTGCAAATATGGTCAAGCTTGAGGGTGGAGAGTGGCTATATGAAAGCATTGAAAAGCTCACACAGCAAGGTATTCCTGTATGTGGTCATTTAGGCCTAACCCCTCAGTCTGTTCATGTTTTTGGTGGTTTCAAAATCCAAGGCCGTGAAGCAGAACAAGCACAAAAGATGGTTGATGATGCAAAAGCACTAGAACGTGCAGGCGCTCAAATGATCGTGATTGAATGTGTACCTTCAGCACTAGCAAAGCGTATCACTGATGCAGTCTCGATCCCGGTCATCGGTATTGGTGCAGGAAAAGAAACTGATGGTCAAATCCTAGTGATGCATGACTTAGTTGGTATTTCTGCTGGGTATATTCCTAAGTTTTCAAAAAACTTTCTACTAGAGACAGGTAACATGCCAGATGCCGTAAAGAAGTTTTGTGCCGATGTACAATCGGGTGAATTTCCGGCAGCTGAGCATGAGTTTAATTAATATCAACCAGCTTAATTAAACGATCTATTTTGAGGCGAGAAAATCTTGTCGATAACATGGCTAGCGCGCCTACTATCGCCAGGGTTCCTATATATATACATGCAGGCAAAAATTTTGCTACTTAATTGTTCTAAATAAAAAACTGTTAATGTAGTAGGTACCTAATTTTTTTCCTCAAACTGAGCGGATTTAAGATAAAATGATATAACTTGCGGTGTGCACTACTCACCGCTCCCCCCCAATTCCAGCCCAATATTGAATTGGTACATTTATTTTTAAGTTAGAGTACAACATGCAATCAGTTACTGAGATAAAGTCTCTTCGAAGCCAAGTTAAAGCGTGGCGCCAACAAGGGTTAAGTATCGCTTTCGTACCTACAATGGGTAACCTTCATCGAGGTCACTTCTCTTTGGTAGAAAAAGCAAAAACACTCGCAGATAAAGTTGTCATTAGCATCTTTGTTAATCCAATGCAATTTGGTGCGAATGAAGATCTTGATAGCTACCCTCGTACGTTAGAACAAGATAAACAGGGACTTGCAGAACTAGAAACCGATATTTTGTTTACCCCAAGCGTTGATACTATTTATCCCAGCGGACTGGAAGCACAAAGCTTTGTTGACGTCCCCGGTGTGTCTGAAGGTCATTGCGGTGGTGCGCGCCCAGGCCATTTTCGTGGCGTTGCGACAGTTGTCACTAAGCTATTTAATTTAGTCCAGCCAGATTTCGCCTGTTTTGGTGAGAAAGACTTTCAGCAATTACAAGTCATCAAAACAATGGTCAAAGATCTCTCTATTCCAGTTGAAGTCATCGGAGTGCCAACTCAAAGAGAGGTATCAGGACTTGCCATGAGCTCAAGGAATGGCTATCTCTCTGAGTCAGAAAAAGAAACGGCAAAAGTACTTTTTCAAGCACTGAAAAAGGCAGCTTCAGCACTAGAGCAAGGCGAAAAAGACTTTGATCTGATCATAAAAAATGCCACAGATATGCTACATAATGAAGGCTTAAAGTTGGACTATTTCAACATTTGTCAAAAAGATACCCTAAGACCTGCTACACTCGAAGATGATAGACTGGTAATTCTTGCCGCTGCATTTCTTGGGAAAGTCAGGTTGATTGACAATATACAAGTTTCCCTTTAAGGATTTATGATGAAAACTGTGTTCATATTATTAGTATTAGCAACCACAATGCTTGGTTGTACGAGTACACTCTCACCTGAATTAAACCAATGTGCTCAACAGCACTATCAATGTGAACGCAGCTGTGAAATGCAAAATACACCAGAAACAATGTCATTACAGTTGTGTACAGATAAGTGCATTGAGCAGCATAATGCCTGTAAAATACAAGCCGAAAAAATCACAAAGAGCAAGCGCTAGCATACTCTTTGTGCTTCCTAGTTATCATTTCCCCAAGCTTTATCATCATTTCTGCTATTTTTTATTCGTAACCTTGGAATAATTTACGATACAATTTGAGTGGTCAGATGAGGTGAGTGTATCTTATACCGATTATCCTAATTAAGTGGTCTATTTTGAGGCCAGAAAATCTTGTCGATAACCAGGCAAAAATTTTGCTATTTATTTGTTCTAAATAAGAAATTTTTAACGCTGTTAGCGCCAGATTTACTCCTTCAAATTGAGCAAGTATTAAGTCAAATTGGTATTACCCTAGTAATTGAAATTATGCGCTTGATTATCGCGGTTATGTATTGTTAGTAACTTGTTATTTCAAGTTTTTACACTAACCTCTAAGACAAAGTAATGTGAACTAAATCGGCGAATCACCCTTTATAGGTACACATTCTTAATATGACTCTTTGCAAAGAAAATGGGAATCAATATGAAAAAATCAGCAATTGCTTTAGCGATAGCACTAGGCACAATAAGTTTCAATAGCGCTGCTGAAATCAGAATTAATGGTTTTGCCTCTATAATTGGCGGCCAAACGCTGGATAGTGATGATACACTTTTTGGTTACGATAACGATTTTGATATGGAAAATCGTAGCTTATTTGCATTACAGCTAGCGGCTGATTTGCAAGATAACCTTAGTGCTACGGCACAAATCGTCGGCCGAGGAGCAAATGATTTTGATGCAGAGTTCGAATGGGCATATTTAACCTATACTATTTCGGATTCCGCACAGATCAGCGCTGGTAAAATGCGAATTCCGTTTTATCGATATTCTGATTTTCTGGATGTAGGTTATGCTTACCGCTGGATAAAGCCACCTCAGTCTGT
Organism: Pseudoalteromonas sp. PS5; assembly: GCF_004103255.1. Taxonomy (NCBI): domain Bacteria; kingdom Pseudomonadati; phylum Pseudomonadota; class Gammaproteobacteria; order Alteromonadales; family Pseudoalteromonadaceae; genus Pseudoalteromonas; species Pseudoalteromonas sp. PS5. Next base: position 1,534 of record NZ_RCSQ01000038.1, on the reverse strand, counting down.
CTACAACCTCAGCTTTAGTACATATAACGGACTTAGTTACATTCACAATGCCACGTTAGGCCAGTGGGATAGCACAGTACAATTTGCATTGGGTAGCGTCGATGATGATATTATCGCAATTACTTATTCTGACGAAGCTGAGTTGAACAATACTGTAGGTGCCAACTGGACGCTTAGTCGTGATTGGTTCAGTATGCGCATGGCATATTTTGCTACAGAAGCGAGTATCAGTGCAGCAAACAGTCCAGAGCTTTCTGGGTTATTAGCGGGACTAGCGGGCTATGGTCTCACGCAGCAAGCTGAAGATTTAGCTGTCGAGAAAGACGATGCCTATTTTGCCGCATTTGGTATTTCTATTGATTACAATGATGTGTTATTTGATGCTGAATTCACACAATTCGAAGTAGACGATAGCATACTAGCAAAACAGCAACAGTATTACGCTTCTGTCGGTTATCGAATGGATGAATGGACTGTACATTTGACTTACGAACACAACAAAGATAAGAATGCAAACGACGAGTTTAATTCTGTTCCACTTACGATCACAGCACCTAATGGTGTCACAATTCCTGTTACTACAGATCCAACTAATCCAAATGCACCTTACTTACAAACGCTTGTAAATAGCGCGCTTTCGGATGCCCGAGCTGAGTCTGAAACCTGGAGTGTTGGAGCGCGATACGACTTTCATCCATCAGCGGCATTCAAAGTTGAATTAAATCAATTTGACAACCAGCTAACGGATCAAAAAGTTGAATTGTTAAGCTTCGGTATCGATTTAGTATTCTAATAGAGGTCGCACATGATTAAGAAAATTATAACTTTAGGTCTGCTGCTGAGCAGTCAAATAGCACTTGCTGATATCGCCGTTATTGTTAATACAGCCAACAATACAAGCGTAGACGAGGCTGTGATAAAAAAGCTGTATCTTGGCAAAAGCAAGTCATTTGCTGATGGCAGCAGTGCAAACCCAGTCAATCAAGATGGCAATGCGACATTTGATGAGTTCAACGACAAAGTAATCGGTAAATCAAGTTCTCAGCTAAATGCGCATTGGTCTAAGCTCGTATTTACAGGTAAAGGGACACCACCAAAAAAACTAGCTAACGACCAAGCAATCATTGAATTTGTCTCAAAAAATGCTGATGCGATAGGCTATATTGACGCAAGCAAAGTGACGGACGCGGTCAAAGTAGTTGGGAAGTACTAATGTGGGTTAAGCGATTTAACCTGAGATTTGGATAAGACATGTTCCAACTCATTGTTGCTAAATCACAGCTTAGTTTTTTTACTTATCTAGCCAAAGAGTTTTAGGGAAACACCGCTTCCGCGTCCTGCTCTCGCTAAGGTATCTACATCCTGCAGACAAGGCAATTGGTATTACTCACCAATAGCGGGCTATTGGAAGTGAATTTAACTCAGTTAGCGCTAAAACTGGCCAGAATGATATTATTCCTATGAGCTTGGGTATTTTAGTTGATTAACTAACTTCTTACCCTGAGCTCAGGTTAAATAAAAAACAGCCACTTAA
>NZ_RCSQ01000037.1:0-81405 GCF_004103255.1 Pseudoalteromonas sp. PS5 | reverse complement strand
TTTTTTTGTTATTCACTCAACCTTGTTTAATAGTGGTTTACCCACCCTTGCTGCATCAAGGTTTTCGCAGGTGACAGTGGCTATTTGTTTAAGTGCTTCTTTAGTAAAAAAGCCTTGATGACCAGTTACTAATACATTAGGAAAGCTCACTAATCGAGAAAAGATGTCATCTTGAATGATCTCTTCACTGTGGTTTTTGAAAAAAAGTTCGGACTCTTGTTCATAAACGTCTAAACCAAGATAACCGAGTTGTTTTGACTTAAGTGCTGAGATACAGGCTTTACTGTCTAATAACGCACCTCGACTGGTGTTGATAAGCATCACTCCTGGTTTCATTTTTGCAAATGCAGCATCGTCAATAATATGATAGGTGTGTTCATTTAATGGACAGTGTAGGCTGATTATATCTGACTGTGCGAGCAAAATATCCAAAGAAACAAGGGTGTATGGCCCTTCACCAATATTGGGGTCGTAAACCAGTACATTCGCCCCAAAACCGTTAAGAATGCTAACCAGTGCCTGGCCGATTTTCCCACAACCAACAACACCAACAGTCTTGTTGTATATATTGAAGCCTAATAGGCCGTTTAGATCAAAGTTATCTTCTCTGACTCGATTATAGGCTTTATGTGTTTTTCTGCTCAATGTTAGCATTAAGGCAATGCAATGTTCGGCAACCGCTTCGGGACTGTAAGCGGGCACTCTTACCACATCTATGTTGCTTGCCGTTGCAGCCTTAATATCTACATTGTTAAATCCAGCGCAGCGAAGGGCAATTGTTTTGATGTTATATTCTTTGAGTGTGGCGATAACATCGGCATTCACAATATCATTTACAAAAACGCAAATGGCATCATATCCTTGGCACAGGGCTACGGTATTTGGATTCAGAGATTCATTGATAAAGCAAAATTCAAGAGCTGAAAAGGGCTCAATGGCTTGCTTAAAAAATGGCACTTCATAGTTTTGCGAACTGAATAGGGCGATTCTCATGGTTAATGTGGCTCTCTATCACTGATTTTAGCGTTTCTGGTTTTGTTCTTGGCGCATATCTAGATACTAGCATGCCATCAGAGTTTATTAGAAACTTAGTAAAATTCCATTTAATCGCGCGATTTTGCGCAATACCTCGGGTATGAGATTTTAAATAGCTAAATAAAGGGTGGGCATCCGGCCCGTTAACTTGTGTTTTAGTACAAATCTTAAAGCTCAAATTAAAGTGCGTATTATAAAACTCTTTGAGCATTTCATCTTCAAGTGGCTCATTACGGCCAAATTGATTGCATGGAAACGCCAGCACCTCAAAACCAAATTGTTTGTACTTGTTGTGTAGCTTTTCTAGTGCTGATAATTGCGGGGCAAAGCTACATTTGCTAGCAATGTTTACGATGAGCAGCGGTCTACCCGCAAATGATTGTAGCGGTATAACTTGTCCATCAATAAGCTGTGCACTAAAACGATAAATACTCTCCATCCTTTCAGGCTCCGTGTGTTTTCTTTATGTTATTCGGTATCAAAGCAGTTTTTTCATTTGCTATGACAGAGGTGCTCGGGTATAAAAACTCCATTCTTATTAAGATAACAATGAAATAGGACAGAAATATGTCAGTGAGAGTCGCTTTTTTAGGGTTGGGTGTCATGGGTTACCCGATGGCAGGACATTTGCAAAATGCAGGTTACCAAGTCACGGTATATAACCGTACGACAAGTAAGGCTGAAAAGTGGGCTTCAGAATATCAAGGAAGTTTTGCTGCAACACCAAAAGCTGCGGTGACTGACTGTGATTTTGTATTCATGTGTGTGGGTAATGATGATGATTTACGTTCGGTAGTATACGGCGATGATGGTGTGTTGGCGGGAATTAAATCTGGTGCAGTGCTGGTGGATCATACCACTACATCAGCAAAAGTCGCCCGTGAAGTCGCACAAGAAGCGCAATTACAAGGGGTTGAGTTTCTAGATGCTCCGGTATCGGGAGGACAGGCCGGAGCTGAAAATGGCGTATTAACAATTATGGTTGGGGGTCAAGCTAGTACGTTTGAAAAAGCACAACCAGTCATGGCTGCATTTGCAAGATTCAGCCAGTTAATTGGTGAAGTCGGTGCTGGACAGCTTTGTAAAATGGTTAATCAAATCTGTATCGCCGGAGTAGTACAGGGATTAGCAGAGGGACTACATTTTGCAAAACAAGCAGGCTTAGATGGCGAAAAAGTGATTGAAACGATTGCCAAAGGCGCAGCAGGGTCATGGCAAATGGAAAATCGCTATAAAACCATGTTAGCAGGAGAGTATGAATTTGGCTTTGCTGTTGATTGGATGAGAAAAGATTTGGGCATTGCACTGGATGAGGCAAGAAGTAACGGTTCAAATTTAGCGCTTACAGCGTTGGTTGATCAGTACTATGCAGACGTTCAAGCGTTAGGCGGAAATCGCTTCGACACATCAAGTCTACTTGCTCGACTTGATGCTATCCACGACAAGAAATGATGGTGTAATCTAAGGCGAATTTATACACAAGTAGCTGGCTATTGGCAGGGAGTTAAACGTTGTTAGCGTCAGATTTACTCCTTCAAATTGAGCAAGTATTAAGTCAAATTGGTATTATCCGAAGCTCAGGTTACTTGGGTGCTATATTAGCGATAAACTGCTGATGTAGCGCCTCTAGGTTATCAAGTATTGTTAGCTTTGCGCCAATATTCGTGCGTACTAGCAAAGCTTTGAGCGTAGCCGGAGATTGTAAATCAGCCAGTGGCTTTGCGGTGCGCCAATGACTGATATGCCACGGTTCGGCAGCAACACCACCACGAAAACGGTCGTAAGGTCGGTAAAAACCATAGCGTTCGAGGTTGCTGTCTAGCCACAGAGAGAATTCGTATTGATGCCCGCCTTCCTGGTACTCCCACGGCTCAAGCTGCAATGATTGCTGTGCTGGTAGTCTATCCCTCGCGTATACATCTATATCTGTGCCAAAATGGTGGCGGCTTGCTCCTGGAAGGGCAGAAAACAGCATGATAGCTCTGACTTTTTCTATTTCAGACAGTTCATTCAAATCTACTGCTTGGTTGTTCAAGTCAAGCACCGGCCGTCGCATGGAGAACTTATGCTCCCATATCGATTTTTGCCTTTCAAAGCTGCGAAATGCTGAAGCCATGTAAAGCGTGAAACCGGCCAGTTTTGCAGCGTTGATAAGGGATGCCAAATCATCCACAATCTCTCGGTGCACATGACGACCGTTATAGCATATGAGATGCGATTCATTCACCCCACATGCTATACACTGTGCCGCCGTTAAGGAGCGGCTAGGCAAGTAACTTCTCCAAGATTTTTTCATAGATCAATGCGAGTTGGTCTAGATCTTTACAACTTACGCATTCGTTCACTTGATGAATGGTCGCATTTATCGGGCCAAGCTCAATGACTTTACAGCCTGTTTGTGCGATGAAGCGCCCATCAGAGGTGCCACCGGAAGTCTCAGGGGTTGTTGTTCTTCCCGTTACTTCTTGAATGGCTGACATGGTAACATCGAGCAATAGGCCAGGCTCAGTTAAAAACGGTAAACCGTTTAATATCCAATCAAGTTCGTAATCAAGCTGGTGTTTATCCAAAATCGCAGTCACACGTTGCTTGAGTTCTTCGGCAGTTACCTCAGTGCTAAAGCGAAAGTTAAACTGAACTTGTAGGGTGCCAGGGATAACATTGCCGGCACCGGTTCCGCCATTAATATTAGATACTTGGAAACTAGTTGCTGGAAAAAACGCATTGCCTTTATCCCACTCTGTATCGCTCAACTCTGCAATTGCTGCTGCGGATAAGTGGATTGGATTTTTAGCGAGGTGTGGATACGCGACATGACCCTGCTTTCCTATCACTTTAAGGTGTCCTGTGAGTGACCCGCGACGACCATTTTTAACCACATCACCAAGCTCATGACGAGATGAGGGCTCACCGACCAAACACATATCAATTTTTTCGTTTCGCGCCTCAAGTAAGTCGACAACGCGAGTCGTCCCATTCACAAATGGGCCTTCTTCATCAGAGGTGATCAAAAAAGACAAAGATCCTTTGTGATTAGGGTGGTTATTAATAAACCGCTCTGTGGCAACAATCATCGCAGCAAGTGAGCCTTTCATATCGGCAGCGCCACGCCCATGTAACATATCGCCTTCAATCGTTGCTGCAAATGGCGGGTGCTGCCATTGGCTCTCGTCGCCAACAGGTACAACATCGGTGTGACCGGCAAAGCAAAAGTGTGGCCCTCTTGTCCCTTTTCGTGCCCATGTATTGAGCGTATCGACAAAAAAGTGTTCTTCTACATTGAACCCTAATTTTGCTAGACGCTCGTTAATCAATTGCTGGCACCCTGCATCATCGGGTGTGACTGAAGCCCGTTGGATCAAGGTCTGTGCAAATTCTACTACTTCACTCATCAGGCAAAAATCTCATCATATTGGGCTGCTTTAAAGCCTAAGTGGTATTGACCTTGATAAAGTAAGATTGGACGTTTGATCATGGCTGGCGCATCTAGTAAATGCTGTTTTGCACTCGTTTCACTTAAATTCTGCTTTTGTTCATCGCTCAGCGCACGATAGGTGGTGCCACGTTTATTTAACACATTTTCCCAGCCTAAATGTTCAAAAAAAGTAGCGAGCAGGGTTTCGTCGATCCCTTCTTTTCGATAGTCATGGAAAGTAAACTCGATATTGTTGTCTTGAAGATATTTTTTTGCTTTTTTAATGGTATCGCAGTTGCTGATCCCATACATCATAACTGTCATAAAGCACACGCCCTCGCAATGGTTATTATCGGCTCTTTGGCCGCTGTAACTTGTTTTAAAGGATAATAACATGCACCAAGTTTTTGTGCATTGAGTAGCACAATTGCCGCCATTGTTTTTGCTTCACTTAGAGGAACATCGTAAAAACATAGTGGCTCACCGAGCGCGATCTTAGACTTACCAAAGCTATTAGCTTTAAGGTATTCAGGCTTGGTAAACTCACTACTGATGTCAAGGCTTAGTAACATTTTAAGGCCGTTGTTTGCCTGCACAATATACTCGCAGCCATTTCTGCGCGTTTGGAGTAACTGGCCGTGACAAGGAGAAAGCAGCAGCGGCACTCGAACCTGCACGCATACACCAATTCCCAATGCTCCCGATGCAATTACTGCGTTTGAGTGTGCTGTGAGCGGAAACACCTTACCGGTGAAAGGGCTAGGAATATGTGCGATAGGGTTGGCAATTTGTGATATTGGTCGATACTGAATAGTTGGTGAAAGTTCAATCAAAGTAGTAAATACCCGTCTTTTTTAAGCGCTTGTATAGCATGTTGAATTTGGCTCTGCTTCACAAGAATATAGTCTGTATCATACGTTGATAAGGTAAATATTGAGATGTTCGATTTTGCCAGCACGCCAGATATATTTGCCATAATGCCAGTTAAAGAAAATCCAAGCGGTCCTATTACCTCTAGCGCGCGCCAGTGAGTTTCGGCTGCAAGGCTATCGACTTTAATAGCTGACTCACAGACTATGGATAGCTCATCTGATGTTTTGGCTATAAAGAAAATTTCACTGTTTAACACCGCTTGCGGTACTGCTTCATCACAATCTAGACTATGTATCGTAAATTCTTGCTTGAGCAGCTGCAGTGTTTGCTTTGACATTACCAACCCTTTATTTGGAAAAATACCAAGTGCTTAAAACATAGTATAGTGAAGTCAAATTAAAGACCAGAGCAGACGGGTAAAAGTAAAAAATTAATTATTAAGAGCTGATACCAATTAGACTTAATAATTGCTTACTTAGAACAACTAAATAGCAAAATTTTTGTCTGGTTACGACAAGATTTTCTCGCCTCAAAATAGACCACTGAATTAAGATAATTGGTATTAGAATAACCAATGGCTTTTCAGTCACAATTTTCGTGGTTTTTGTGTCGATTTCAATGCAGGGTTATGGCGTTGTATGAGGAAATAGGGCATCCCCAGTAATTATTGTCAAAAAGATATAAATCAAGGTGTACTTTGAGAGGAAAGGGCTCAGTATTGAGCCCTTCGTCTAATAGTAGTGATTAAGCTTCGATTTGCGTCGCTTGAATTGCGGTCAACGCGATTGTATATACGATGTCATCGACTAATGCACCCCTACTTAAATCATTGACGGGCTTGCGCATACCTTGCAGCATAGGGCCTATGCTGATCAGCTCAGCACTTCGTTGTACAGCCTTATATGTAGTATTACCGGTGTTCAGATCTGGAAAAACAAATACGGTTGCTTTACCAGCCACTTTGCTGTTTGGTGCCTTTTTACGCGCGACATTTTCCATTATTGCGGCATCGTATTGAAGTGGCCCGTCTATATCTAGGTCGGGGCGTTTTTCCTGTGCAATTTCTGTTGCAGCTCTCACTTTTTCCACATCAGCGCCTTGCCCAGAAGTACCAGTACTGTAACTGATCATTGCAACTCGCGGTTCGATACCAAATGCTGAAGCTGAGTCAGCTGACTGGATGGCGATATCTGCTAATTGCTCCGCAGTGGGATCAGGGTTAATTGCACAGTCACCGTACACTAATACTTGATCTGGTAACAGCATAAAAAATACTGAGCTAACTAAGGATGCGCCAGGCGCGGTTTTTATCAACTGCAGAGGCGGCCTGATAGTATTTGCTGTGGTGTTCACTGCGCCTGATACCAAGCCATCAACTTTGCCTTCAGCTAACATCATAGTGCCAAGAACTACGTTGTCTTGTAACTGCTCTTCAGCAACAACTTCAGTGAGACCTTTGTTTTTGCGTATCTCAACCATAGGCGCAATATATTTGTGCACTTCATCTTGTGGCGATAATATGGTCACATTTTCATTTAGCTCTACACCTTGCTGCTGGGCGATGCGCTCAATTTCTTCGCGGTCGCCAAGTAACACGGTCTTCGCAATGTTGCGAGCGCCACAAATCGCAGCAGCCTTTATTGTACGAGGCTCATTGCCTTCGGGTAGTACAATTGTTTTACCTGCACGTCTTGCCAGATCAGTGAGCAAGTAACGAAAAGCCGGTGGTGACAGCTTACGAGTTTTGGCAACGCCTTTAGCAAGACCCTCTAGCCACTCACTGTCAATATGGCGAGCATTGTGCTGCTTCACCCTTTCAATACGTTGCTCATCATCACTGGGTACTTCCATATTAAAGTTATGTAGTAGTAATGACGTACGCCATGTATCGGCCTCAGTGGCGAGAATAGGTAAACCAGTATCCATGGCCTGCTCACACAAGGTCATGATCTTCTCTTCGGGCTTAAAACCACCGGTTAATAATATGGCACCAATCTTTGTACCATTCATAGCCGATAAACAGGCTGCGACCAATATATCTGAACGGTCACCTGGAGTGACCAACAGGGCACCTGGGGTAAAGTGGTTCAGAATATTTGATACCGTTCGAGCACAGAAGGTCACGCGGCGCAGACGACGGTGTTCCATGTCACCTGCATTGATGACTTCGGCTTTCATGTAATTACTCAGATCAATAACCCGAGGTGCAACAAGATCAAAGTCCCACGGAATTGCGCCTAACAGCTGAAATGGGTGCTTTCTAAAAATCGGTAGCGACGCTAATCGATTCATTTCATTTTCTAGTTCATCAGGCTTGTACTGATCAACTAAGTCTGCACGTGCTCGACCATCTTCATCCAGTGGTGCATTGACTTTGTTAAAAATACAACCCAGCACACGAGGGTGGTTGACCCCGCCGTAATTACCCGCGGCGATTTCTAGTCGATCTTCAAGCTCGTCAATGGAGTCATTTCCTGGTGTTAGAACAAAAACAATGTCTGCGCCCAGAGTTTGAGCGATTTCACGATTCACACGTCCAGCATATGGCTGACGACGCGTGGGCACCATGCCTTCAATGATGGCAACCTCATCATCTTGCACCGCACCTTCGAAGCGCTCTACAATTTCCTCCAGCAAGTCGTCGCCTTTACCATCACCAATCATCTGCTCAGCATAGCTCAGCTCAAATGGTGTTGGCGGAGTAATCGTTGACCCTTGTTGTACGATAAGGGTCGATTTTTCTGGACCTGTGTCTTCTTTTCTTGGTTGTGCAATCGGTTTAAAAAAGTTCACTTTGACCGCTTTTTGCTCAAGCGCTCGGACTATACCTACAGAAACCGACGTTAAGCCAACGCCAGTTGAAATAGGAATGAGCATGATACGACGTCCCATTACTATGCTCCTTTTGCAAGTGTTGCAGCGTCGTTCGCGATCACCCACTCTTCATTCGTTGGAATAACCATCGCAACCGGAGAGTGTGCGGCGTCAGTGATAATACCCTGACCACCAAATCGAGCTTTGAGGTTTTGCTCAGCATTTACCTTCATGCCAAGGAAGCCCAGTTGGTTAACCACTTTTTCACGGATAACATCCGAGTTTTCACCGATACCACCTGTGAATACGAGTGCATCTAAACCACCTAACGGGACTAAGAAGCTAGCAATTTGCTTAGCCAAACGGTAACAAAAAATATCCAAGGCGAGACTCGCTTGAGGGTGATTTTCCTGAGCCGCTTCTTCTATTGTGCGGCAGTCATTTGATAGCTCACTGATCCCAAGTAAACCACTTTGCTTGTTCAACAGCGTATCAATTTGCTGGGTTGAGTAGTTTAGGTGGTTGATAAGGAATGAAAATAAACCTGGGTCTATATCACCACTTCGGGTCCCCATAACCAGACCCTCCAGTGGGGTTAACCCCATACTAGTATCGACAGATTTACCATCTTTTATGGCCGTAACAGAACAGCCATTACCCAAATGCGCAGTGATAATACGAGATGGTGCCTGTTGCAACCCTAAAACTTCAATGGCTTGTGCCGATACGTAAGCATGACTAGTCCCGTGGAAGCCGTAACGTCGTACACCATGTTCACGGTAGAGCGAGTAGGGTAGCGCGTAAAGGTATGCGGTTTGATCCATACTTTGGTGGAAGGCCGTATCAAACACTGCAATCTGCGGTAAATGGGCAAATGCCGCCTGTGCTGCGCGTATGCCAAGTAGATTGGCAGGGTTGTGCAAAGGCGCGAGACTTGCCGTTGCTTCGATTGCTTGAATAACGGAGTCATCAATAATGACTGACTGTGTAAAACGCTCTCCGCCATGCACTACGCGATGGCCGACAGCGACAAGATCAGCATCTAAAGAAAGATCTTTGATGAGTTTTACAAGTGTAGTGATTGCAACTTGGTGTGCATCACCACTGTTAAGGGGAACGATTTCTTTGTTGCCTTGGAACTTGTACTTTATTTGTGGTGCTTGTTCAGCGAGGCGCTCGCCCAGACCTGATAATATTTCCTCTCCGGTTGCGTTATCAATGATTGCAAACTTGAGACTGGAGCTTCCACAATTAAGAACCAAAACATGCTGAGATGACATAATGACTTTCCGTTTTGACAATAACAGTTATTGCGTATTAAGCTTAAAGCTATAGCGCATATAAGCTACGCATTTAGACTAAGGTATAGTTGACAGTAAAGACGTCGATTTTACCTCATTTTTTATATAAAAGTTAGCACCTAGGAGTTATGATGCAAAAAAGTCTTATTTCGCAAGTGCAACTTGGACGTCAATACTCAAAAGAGTGGCCTATGCGCAAGGAATTAGCACCACTATTCCCCGAGTTTCGGGTGATAAAGGCGACAGAGCTTGCTTTAAATACTATGCCTATGCTGGCGGTGTTTACTCTATTTCTGCAAACTAGTCAGTTGGGGTACCAATATTTACCACAGGCGATAGCGGTTGCGCTGTTCTTTTTATCGTTGCCTGTTCAAGGGCTGTTATGGTTAGGAAAAAGGGCGGAAACACCATTAAATCCAGCACTGAATTCTTGGTACACAGAGCTTCACCAAAAGATGGTTGCGAATGGCTACGATACCCCTTTATCCTCTAGAAAGCCAAGATATCGGGAATTGGCGAGATTATTGAAAGATATGTTTGAAAAGATGGATAAAGCATTCACCAAAGAAAACCTGTGAGGTAATGTGTAAGCCTACCCCTAAAAACAGTGGGTAGGCTACAGCGTGCAAGCGCTAATTTAGTGAATCACCCTTGGACTTCAACATATCCATGTTAGTTCGTAAGATAGTGCTATTCGTTGCGCTGATATTCATTAATAAAAAATGATAGCGTCACTTCAACTTTATCCATTTTTTGCAATCTGTCTAAGTGCTGCTGCTTAAATTTCCACGCAAATGGTGTCATCATGATCAGATGCTGTACGCAAGTAAAGTCCATAGTGTGAGTCTGTTGTAACTTGGTACGATCAACTAATGTAAAACCAGCAGGGGTGTCCGGCGCTTTGTGTAGTTTCACATCGTCGTAAATGAGAGACTTTAGCTCAAACAGATGATGCTCTGCTGGTGATATCACAAATAAGCTGCCTTTTGGTTTACACAGACGCGCTAACTCTTGATCAAAAATCGGCGCGAAAATACTGACGATAACGTCAGCAAACTTATCTTCAAATGGCGCCTCCTTAATAGACGCGACACTAAACGCGACTTGAGCGTAGCGTTTTGCTGCATAACGTATTGCTGGCTTGGCAATATCTACACCATATACCGTGGCATTTGGGCTGTGACTCGCAATTTCTCGTGTATAAAACCCTTCTCCACAGCCTAAGTCCAATACTTTTTCAGGCGTTTTCTGTGCGACAAGAGAGGCGAGGTTATCTCTTAGAAACTCATAATGGTGGGTTTCAAAAAATGCACGACGTGCAGCCACCATTTCTTGGTTGTCACCAGGCTGTTTAGACTTTTTATTCTGAACTGGCAATAAGTTGACATAGCCTTCTTTGGCTATATCAAATTGGTGATTTTGATCACAGGTATAGCTAGCACCACCTCGAAACAAAGGTAGTTTACAAAGCGGGCAGCGGTAATGGGATATCATTTGTCTAAGTATTCCCTATCAAAAAAGGTTTTAACCCAATGTGGGCGGTATGTAATAAGCAAAGTGATAGCCATGCCATTTAGCATTGCTTCTGGGAACCACATGATGACAGCAAAGTGCAGGTAATTATCTGCAAGCTCGAACCAAGTATAGGCATCGACGGTGTAATAGTACATTGCGCTGAGTAAGATTTTTAAGCACCCGACGGTACCTGCAAATATAAATGCACAGACGAAGATATATACAAAAAAGTGCCTCGGTAGGTAATGATAGCAAAGCACAAATAACCCGTAACTAATGTACACTGGGAGTAAAGCGGTAAAGAGCCATAAATTACCAAACTCCGGCAATGAGAAGCCGTTGAAGTAACCATGTAATATACATGCTAAGCTTGCACTTAGCGCACCTAAACGCCATCCCAGTATAAGGCTTACAGCGGTAACACCCAAAATATGAATATCAAGTTGTGGTAAAATGCCCGCCTTAATTTGCCACAGCAACGTGAGTACGACAGCGCAACTTAACACCCCAGTTTGTCTTGCTGCAACCAGTAATAATTGTTGGTACTCTTGACGATTAAAGCTAAATAAAAATAATCCGAGCGCGGCGATAAAAGTCACGGCTTCTTCCACATGTTAATGAGATTGGCAATACTAGTTCGAGCAAAACTGTGAGTTACAGCTCAATATAGTGCGATCCTATTTGGTTTTCAGATTTACTCAGTGTGAGGGAGTACCTTGATGCTAACCGGTTAAAACCTTCTCATCTAGATAAGCTTTTGCCTTAGCGATAGCTACGTAATTTACAAGGTTTACTCCCCTCAAAAAAAGTCACTTCGTTGATATAATACGATCAGAGACTAAAAGTAGCCCAAACTGGGGCGTGATCTGAAGGCTTTTCAATTCCTCTTAACTCGTAATCGATATCACTTTCAAGGCACTTAGCCATCAAAGGCTCTGTAGCGAGTACCACATCAATACGTAATCCACGGTTGTCATCAAAGCCTTTAGAGCGATAGTCAAACCAAGAGTATTTCTCTGTGGCATCAGGTGTTAACTCTCTAAATGTATCTTTGAAACCCCAGTCCAATAACGTTTTTAACCATTCACGTTCCTCTGGCTGGAAAGAGCACTTTCCGGTTTTTAGCCATCGTTTACGATTTTGCTCACCAATACCAATATCAGCATCTATTGGAGAGATATTAATGTCACCCATCACGACTAAATTTGATTTAGGATCAGCAAACTCATTTAAATGTGTCATCAGATCAGCATAAAATTGTCTTTTATACGGAAATTTTGTTTCGTGGTTAATATTGTCGCCTTGTGGGAAGTAGCCATTCATTACAGTGACCTCAGCGCCAGAGTCACTTTCAAATGTACCACTAATCATTCTACGTTGTGATTCATCAGTGTCGGTTGCAAAGCCTTTTTGAATCACTTTGGCTGGCTTTTTGGAGAGTATCGCAACACCATAATGAGCTTTTTGTCCATGAAAATAAACATGGTACCCCAGTGCTTCGACATCATCTTTAGGAAAAGCTTCATCATGTACTTTGATTTCCTGAAGCCCAATTACGTCAGGTTGATGTTTTTCTATTAATGCTTGTAATTGATGTAGCCTAGCTCTTAGGCCATTAATGTTAAACGAGACAATTTTCATAGCACTCTCTATTGACTTTGCTGTTTTGTAGCAGAGTTTATCATTTAAAAAGAAGAGGATCAGCGATTGAAGGCAATTAACCTGAGCTTTGAGAAATTATTGCCTTTCTATCGGTGAATTTTGGCAATCACAACCACAATCTAAAGGTTGTACCAATTTGATCCGTCAAGTTGAGCCAATGTATTGGACAATGATACTTGTGCTGTGGAGAGTGAAGCACGCTACAGTAAAATTTATATAGCGCCTAACACCTTTTTTGCAGTTTAAGACAAGAAAAACTGGTTAGTAGCATTTGAACGTACCTAAAACCTAGCTATCGCAGTCGTTGAAGAAAGCATTTGTCCCGGTATTGGTATATATGAACTTGTTAAATTTTGTACAAGTTTAGGTGTGCCATAGCGATAATTTTACCCTAGTGTAAATAGAACATTAAATAAGCAGTTTTGCATGATTTAGCTGTTTACTTATTCTACATTGTAATTATAATCCGCACCGAATCGTTCATTTGGGGTATATTATGCTTAAATCTCTCTCTTTCTTAGGTCTTGTTTCTCTAGCTTCTTCAACTGCGTTTGCGTCTCAAGTTGAGTACACGCAAGCTGACTCGTCGCCTGCGACAAAAGTGTGCGCTGTTGCTGCGGAGCAGGGGTTCAGTGCAGCACGTAAAGAAGCTGCATCACTAGGCTTATTTATTTCTCGCTTTTCACCGAGCATCAAGTGTAATGGTGAAGATATTCGTGAGTTTGCAAAAGCATCTCAGCGTATTCAAAGGCAAGAAAAGAAAGTTGAGTTAGTTGCTGAAAAATCTGATGTAGCAACTGGATTATGTATTGACGCTGTGCGTCACGGTGTGAATCATTTACGCCTTAGCAATCAACAGGTACGTAACCTTCGTTGTAACGACATGCCTGTTAAGCAGTTTGTTAAAGAATTCAGAAACGCAGCGATCTAATACCATTTGTTCTAAAACTTACTTAGTTGGTATTACTGCTACGTATCAAAATATACCGACGAATAAGGTTGGTAAAAAAATCCGATAAACAGTCGTTTATCGGATTTTTTATGTTAAAGCCTAAAAACTCTTTACTACTGGGTGGTTGAACCATCTATTGTTTATGCTTGCGCTTTTAGATGCTCAATAACGACTTGATGATGATCTTTTGTTTTAAACTTATTGAATACATGTTTGATGGTTCCATCCTGACCCACAAGGAACGACAATCTGTGGATCCCGTCATACTCTTTACCCATAAATTTCTTCAGACCCCAAACACCGAACTCATCTGCGACGGCATGATCTTCATCAGAGAGTAGATCGAAGTTTAGCTCTTTTTTGTTTTCAAAGTTTTTTAACTTTTTCACAGGATCAGGGCTAATACCAACGGCAACGGTGTTAAGTGCAGCGAGTTCTGTTTTGTGATCGCGTAAGTTTTCCGCTTGAACTGTGCAGCCTGGTGTAAGCGCTTTGGGGTAAAAATAGACTAAGACTTGATTGCTCTTAAGTAAGTTTGCAAGTTCAATGGTTTCGTCATTTTGATTCTGTAATGAAAATAATGGTGCTTT
This sequence comes from Pseudoalteromonas sp. PS5, assembly GCF_004103255.1. Taxonomy (NCBI): domain Bacteria; kingdom Pseudomonadati; phylum Pseudomonadota; class Gammaproteobacteria; order Alteromonadales; family Pseudoalteromonadaceae; genus Pseudoalteromonas; species Pseudoalteromonas sp. PS5. Next base: position 67,248 of record NZ_RCSQ01000037.1, on the reverse strand, counting down.
ATCACCTGCTTTCAAAGTGTTCATGTAAAATCCTTAGCGAATGCGTCTAAAAATGTAATCTACGTTTAAGGCGTGAGAAAGATCTTCAAACTGAACTTTAAAGTTATCGATATCAACATCTACAGGAATATTGAATTCAAGCTCACAGCGCATGTGAAGTTCATCATCTTGCTCAAAGGTATCCGATTTTAGTGAACAAATACTGACGCCTTGCGCTGCAAAATAGCGAGTCACTTTGCTCAATGTACCGGGAGAATCCAGCCCTTCGTACTCCAAGGTATAACCGGCACTAAATTCCCCTTGTTGATGACTTGAGGTTCGTTTCATCATGGTCAACAAACCCAGCTCCATGCTTTTAGCTGGTAAGGTATGTTCGACACGACTGATAGAGGCCATATCACCGGCGAGTAACATAATGAAAGTAAATTCGTTACCTAATATTGCGATACGGCTGTCGATAATATTACAGTTGCAGTCGCTCACAAGTTGTGTCAATTCACCAACAATACCAGATCTGTCTTCACCTATCGCTGTTAAGACTAGCTGATGGTTTGTATGATGCGTGGTCATTTTAAAACCTCTGATTTCATGTAACGCGCCCAATTAGTTAACGCGAAATACTACCATATCTGAGTTTTAGCGCTAGCGGGATGTAATAAAAAATAGAATCGTGGATGACTGTGTGGTTGCTTGTTTTTCTGGTGCATGACAAGTAACATAGGGCAAATTTTTGGCTATGTAATAGATAGGTCAGCAAAAAGTGCTAAATCTATACTGTCATAGCGCTAATAGTTCAACGTTGCCAATATTTGGTAACTTTGTGTGAACCAATTCGGCAATCCTAAATCATAACTTTGATTCGAATAATAATAGGGTTTGCTAAGGAGTAAATGAGTGCAGTATTGGATCCCAAAATCACTGGTTCTTGGAATTGCCGTTAGTTTGAGCGGCTGTAGTATTTTCACAAATGATGCACATCATGAGAGAAATTATCGAGCAAATGCGCCAGTTAAGGTTCCTGAAGGGCTAGAGAAGCCTTATCGCGACCCTGAATTTGCGATGCCTGTAGGGCAATATGAAAACACCCCAGAACCGGTCAGTTACCGTGCTCCTCAACAAGTATTGACTGTTGCGCAAGGTAGCTGGGTTGAGCAAGGCGAAGAAGCGGCAAGGATCTTTTTTGATAAAAACGATGGTATAGACGATTTACCACAGTTTATCTGGCGTGCTGTTGATGGCGTCATTGCTTTACACGAAGCAGGTTATGAGGTTGAAAATAAAGCACAAGGTACCGTAACAACCACTTGGTATTCGCTCATTAAACCAAAAGATGGCTGGTTTTGGGAGGAGAGCAAAGCCCCTGCTAAACAAAAGTTTACCTTCACGGTAGAGCAAAAAGCACACCAACGTACGGCATCAGTTTTAGCCGAACTAGTTGATTATCAAGGTGAAGAAGCGCTCACGCCATTATTAAAGCGTCACCTAGAGGTTCGAGCGCTTAACGAAGTAGTATCGGAATTTGACTATCAGTATCGTCTACTTCAGGTTGAGCTTCGCAAGCGACAAGGCGTGTTGGCATTAGAGCTAGGCTTTGATAAAGCGGGGAATTCGGCACTACTTACCGAAAAAGGTCAGCAAGCGGTGTTGGATCGTTTTTCAAACTTCCTAGAAAGAAGTAACTTTACCGTTGTCCGCGTTGATAGGGAAAAACAAGAAGTGTTAGTTCGCTATGAAGCGCCGGAAAGCAGCGTTTGGGACTCTATCTGGGGCGAAGAAGCTGTGGTGTTGCCTATTGAAAATGGTGACTACACAATAAGTGTTGCCGAAGCGCAAGACACACGCACATCAATTACGTGGAAAGATGGACAAGGCAGTGTGCTAGATGCGAACACCATGAATAACTTGCATCAGGCTTTAATTGAGCTGCTTAGGCAGAAGGGTCTAACGATCTAACAAGTATAATAATTTAGAAACGAAAAGAGCTTCGGCTCTTTTCTTTGTTTTTGTGGAAGTAAAAAAATGACACAGAGCACTATGGCTACACGCAGTACCTTACAAACATGGTTTGCGTTTATCGTACCGTCATTGATTGGTATTTTTTTATTTATGACGCCCGTTGCTGTTGGCGAGGCGATGACTATTCCAATAGCCGTGATGGCAAAGTGGTTGCAAGCGCAGGTTGCGCCTTTTATCAAAGGTATGATTGTTGCTATTGTTTGTATCACAGGGGTGATGAGTTTGATTATTAAGCTCTTTAAACCGCAAGCACTATTAAAAATAAACATAATAAGACACTTATTTGATGTCAGTTGGGTTTGGCTTGTAACCAGACTTATCGGCATGGTGTTTATTGTGCTTACTTTCAATGGTGTTGGTCCGGAGGCTATACACTCAGAAAACACTGGCGCACTTGTACTTAATGACCTGTTACCGGTGCTGTTTTCTGTTTTTATCCTCGCTGGGTTATTGTTGCCACTATTACTTAATTTTGGTTTACTCGAGATGGTTGGCACTTTACTCACCAAAGTGATGCGTCCCTTATTTGGCGTACCAGGCCGTAGTGCGGTAAATTGCGTCGCTTCGTGGCTAGGAGATGGTAGCGTCGGTATTTTGATGACAGCGCGTCAGTATGAAGATAAACATTACACACAGCGAGAGGCGGCCATCATAGGCACTACTTTCTCAGCAGTTTCCATCACGTTTTGTTTGGTCGTGATAGGCCAAGTGAAGCTCGAGCATCTATTTGCGCCATTTTACCTTACCGTATGTGCAGCAGGCTTCGCCGCGGCAATCATTGTTCCACGTCTACCACCACTTAGATTTAAAAAAGACATCTATATTGATGGCACAGATCATAACCAAGATTCAGAAGTGGTTCCTGAAGGTAAAGGATTGCTTCGCCACTCTTTGGATGTTGCATTAACCAAGGCCAAAACAGCACCAGGTATAAAAGGTACGGTGGAAGAAGGGCTTCATAATGCACTTGATATGGTATTTGCTGTGTTACCTGTAGTTATGGCTGTGGGTACTTTTGCTCTTATCATTGCTGAATATACACCAATATTTCAGTATCTAGGTACTCCATTCGTACCTTTCCTAGAGTTTTTAAATGTGGCTGAGGCAGAAAAGGCCGCACAAACAATCGTTGTAGGCTTTGCGGATATGTTTATTCCATCAATTCTTGCGGCAGGCTCCATTGAAAGTGATACAACAAGATTTATTGTTGCGGCAATGAGTGTTACTCAATTAATTTATATGTCTGAAGTGGGTGCACTGCTTCTGGGAAGCAAAATACCAGTAAACTTATGGGAATTGTTTCTGATTTTTATTCTAAGAACGCTGGTAACATTACCCGTTATTGTACTTATGGCTAAATGGTTAATTGGTTAACTAACGCATTAGTAAGCTCCCTGCGAGAGGTAGGGAGCTATAAGCATACTACCTAACGCCAGCTCGCTACAGGCCTTTCTTATCAGTGCTTGCTCTACACATAAATACCAGCTTTGCCTCTGGTTATTATGAGGAGACGGAGAACCTATCCAAGCGCAAGGCAGCGCCTTGGGTGGTAAGTTCCAATATGTTGAAACTGACTATGCTCGCCAGTGTTTAGACTAATTCAGATTATCTATGTCCTTTTTTAATTGGTAACCTTCATCCGTTACAATTTGCTCAAGTGCTGCTACTCGGGATTTTAGCGCATTAATTTCAGCTTGCAGCTGTGCTTGTTGCTCCTTAGTGTGAGTGCCCGCTTTTTTAAATTCCAAACGTCGCTTGTACATCTCACTAATGATGCCGCCGCCGACACAAATTAGTACGATGAGAAAAACCATTGTAGTGCCTGACATGACAGTATTACTCCTTATAAAGATATCATCTAGACTTTGTTTCGACTCAACTTGAAGGCTCAAATCTAGAGTTTATTAAAATTGGTATAATTTCGTAATGTTATCCGCAATAAAAAATGGCATCACGAGATAACCCATGATGCCATTAAGTATATTAAAAAGTGAACTGACAATTGTCAGTTAGCACTCAATGATATTTACTGCCAGCCCGCCACGAGCTGTTTCTTTATATTTTGTTTTCATGTCATTACCAGTATCGAGCATGGTTTTAATGACTTTATCCAACGACACTTTTTGATCGCCAGTACCGCGCAGTGCCAGTCTCGATGCGTTAATCGCTTTAATTGAACCCATTGCATTACGCTCTATACAAGGTACTTGCACTAAGCCTCCAACAGGATCGCAAGTAAGGCCTAAATTGTGCTCCATACCAATTTCAGCTGCATTTTCAACATGGACAACGTTACCACCCATAATTTCAGTGAGCGCGCCTGCGGCCATAGAGCAGGCAACACCAACTTCACCCTGACAACCAACTTCAGCGCCTGAAATTGAGGCATTTTTCTTGTATAGAATACCAATTGCGGCTGCGGTCAGTAGGTAGCGAGTCGCAATTTCCATATCAACTTCTTTGATAAAGGTATGGTAATACATCAACACAGCAGGAAGAATCCCCGCGGCGCCATTTGTCGGTGCAGTCACAACACGGCCACCTGCTGCGTTTTCCTCATTAACCGCAAGGGCAAAAAGATCGACCCAGTCCATTGCCCGCAGTGGATCTTGATGCGTCTCAACACTTAACTTTAAGTATAAACTTGGTGCCCGTCGACGTACTTTTAGTCCGCCCGGTAGAATGCCTTCGGTCTTCATGCCGCGCTCAATACACGCTTTCATGACTTGCCAAATGTGAAAAAGCGCTTCTTTAATTTCACTTTCGTTTCTTAGCGTCTTTTCGTTTGCCATCATCAAGGATGACACACTAAGACCAGACTCTTTGCACATCTCCAATAGCTCAGCTGCTGAATTAAATGGATAAGGTGCCGGATTTTCCGTTCTAATATCAAGGGCCGCTTGCTTCTCAGCTTCGAAGTTTTGGTCTGTAACAATAAATCCACCGCCAATTGAATAATATACTTGACTGTGGACGAGCTCTTCACCATTAAATGCCTTGATTTCCATTGCATTTGAATGTTTTGGCAGTGTTTTTCTGCGGTGAAAAACAATAGCCCCTTGTTTGGGAAACTTAACTTTATACTGTTTATCAAGATAGATAACTTGTTCATTCTCAATAGTATCAAGAATTTCAGGAACGAGATCTGCGTCAATTGTTTCAGGGTCGTAACCTGCAAGTCCTAGAATGACTGCCTTGCCAGAGCCATGCCCAATTCCAGTTTGACCCAATGAGCCATAAAGCTCTACTTTCACCGAGGTGATATTATCAATAATGCCTTGTGCTAATAAGTCTTGAACAAAAAGCCTAGAAGCACGCATTGGTCCAACAGTATGAGAGGAGGAAGGTCCAATACCGATACTGAACATATCGAATGCACTGATCATAAATTTTACTCACATTGCCTTTAAAACGGACGTCATCATAACGTGTCTGTAGAGGGAAGTAACCCAAATTCGGCAAAACTGATGGGGTAAGGCTATTTTTATGGATCACAAACGCCAAAAAAGGGGAGAGCGAACGCGAAACTACATAAAAGATCTCAAAACAATGAGTTTAATCACTTATGGCTACACTAGCTGGATAAACTGTTTTACGATTTTAGCTGTCGCGCCCCATAGTAAACCATGAGGCGTCATAAACCCTTCAAGAGAGACTGACTCTCCCTTATGGATAAAATTGAAGGTCTGCCAATTTTTTTGTGCCTTGAGCTGTTTCAAAGGAAGCACAAAAGTATGCTGGACTTCAGCACTTTGTCCTAGCCATTTGGCATGCTGATGTACCTTAGCTACGACGGGAGTGATTTGATAGCCTGTCAACGTGCTCAATAAGGGCAGCGTACCTAACACTTGAGATTCTGTGATAGACAAGCCAATTTCTTCTTCGGTTTCCCTAAGCGCTGTATTAATAATATTGGCGTCTTGTTGTTCGACTTTACCACCTGGGAAGCAGATCTGACTTGGATGACTGTTTAGAATATTACTGCGTTTACAAAAGAGTAGGTGTGCGCGGTCATGGACGCTTACGATAGGAAGTAATACTGCACTGTGCACAGTATTTTTCCGTGCAGCTTGATTTATAGTCGTATGCACAGCGCCTTTTGTTTGCTGCACTGGCGCAGCTGATGACGCCAGTAAAAATTGCGAGATTACTTGATCAGTTTTCATTTAATACTGGTAAAATCTTGTTTACTTTATGATACGTTTCCTCGTACTCAAGCTGGGCTTGAGAGTCCTTTACTATACCACCACCTGCCCAACAATAAATTTTATTTTGATGACAAACTAATGTACGAATAGTGATGGATGTATCCATATTTCCACATGCACTTAGGAATCCTATCGACCCACAATAAACGCTACGTCTATGCGGCTCAAGCTCTTCGATTATCTCCATTGCTCTTATTTTGGGGGCGCCAGTAATTGAACCGCCAGGGAATGCGGCCTCTAATTGATCCACCGCGCATTTGCCTTCGGCCAATTCGGAAGTGATTGTGCTGACTAAGTGGTGAACCGCAGGAAAGCTCTCAATATCAAAAAGAGCAGGTACTGTGACTGAGCCTGGTTTAGCTACTTTACCTAAATCATTTCTAAGCAAATCAACAATCATGACATTTTCAGCGCGATCTTTGGTGCTGTTGCGAAGTGCTTTTGCTTGCACAAGGTCGGCTTGCTCATCGGGCAAACGAGGCAGGGTTCCTTTAATTGGTTTAGTCTCAACAACATTATTTTTTACTTGGATGAAACGCTCAGGAGACACAGATAGCACTGCGCTATTTCCAAGTGTGTAAAACGCTGAAAAGGGTGCACGATTACTATTTCTAAGTTTTTTATAGGCAAGCCAAGGAGCACCATCATATGTTGCGCTGAAACGCTGTGCGAGATTGATTTGGTAGCAGTCCCCACTGAGTAAATATGCTTGAATCTTGTTAAACTTATCCTCGTACTGTGTTTGAGACATGTTTGAACGCCACGTTGATGTGAGAGTAAATGCGTTGTAGCACGAGGGGGCTTCTATACGGCTCAAGTAATTTGCTAGTCTATCGGTTTTTGGTTGAGAGACGTAGAACCACGCATTAGCGGTTTTATCAAAAATAAGTGCGTCAGGGTACAGCCCGATATGCGTATCAGGAAGCGAAATATCTTGGTCGGCTGTACAGGGAATTTGTTCAATGTAGCGGCCAAAGTCGTAACCAAAATAGCCAAGCCATCCCCCAGTAAATGGTAAACCATGGCTAGCTTGACTTTGATTCATTAATGCCAGTTTACTTTTCATGATGGTAAAAGCAGATTGATCCATTATTTTACCGTCTAAATAAATGGCACCGTCCCGCGCTTCAAGTGTATGCAAAGGTTCAAAAGCGATAATGTGGTAGCGACTGTTGATATGTTCAGAATCACACGAATCTAACAGGATCGCTTGCGTTTCGTTTGCAAAGTATTCAAAAAGTTCAACTGCACTCAGTTGAATGTCTAATTTAACACAGTTTATTTGCTCATTTATCATTTACTTGACCTGCAAAGCTAGCCCCAAACGGGCGAGGAGGTTATCATAGTTGCTTGCTATTCCATAGTTCAAGGTATTGAAATTGACTTTCTGACGCTGAATAACAACAATTGCCAGCGTAGCGTTTCAATCCTGAACCATACCGTCGAAAATTGAGGAACCGTCATGAGCACAATCCGTCAGCAAGACTTTATTGATAGCATTGAAGATGCGCTTCAATATATCTCATTTTATCACCCACTTGATTTTGTCCAAGCGTTAGAGAAGGCCTACGAAAAAGAACAAAGTAAGGCTGCAAAAGATGCGATTGCGCAAATTCTTATCAACTCACGGATGTCAGCTGAAGGTAAACGTCCGTTGTGCCAAGATACCGGTATCGTTACTTGCTTTGTTAAAGTAGGTATGGATGTTAAGTGGGACAAAACGGACTTAACTGTTCAACAGATGGTAGATGAAGGTACACGACGCGCATACACCAATCCAGACAACCCGCTGCGTGCATCAATTGTCGCTGATCCTGCTGGTAGTCGTAAAAACACCAAAGACAACACGCCATCTGTTGTTCATATTGATATGGTACCAGGTGCAGAAGTTGAAGTGATGATCGCTGCCAAAGGCGGTGGCTCAGAAAATAAAACTAAAATGGTGATGTTAAACCCATCTGATGATGTAGCCGAGTGGGTAGAGAAAACGTTACCTGCCATGGGCGCTGGCTGGTGTCCACCGGGGATGTTGGGTATAGGTATCGGTGGTACTGCGGAAAAAGCAGCGGTACTTGCGAAAGAATCATTAATGGATCCGGTCGATATCCATGAACTAATGGAACGTGGCGCTGAAACAGCGGAAGAAAAGCTACGTCTAGAAATTTTTGAGCGTGCTAATAAGTTAGGTATTGGTGCACAAGGTCTTGGTGGCTTAACAACGGTTGTTGATGTCAAAATTAAAACTGCACCAACCCACGCTGCATCTAAGCCAGTTGTTATGATCCCTAACTGTGCAGCTACTCGTCACGTGCATTTTACTCTTGATGGTTCAGGCCCTGCCGACTTGAAAGCGCCAAAACTTGAAGATTGGCCAGAAGTAACTTGGGAAGTCGGTGAAGATACTCGACGTGTTAACTTAGACACACTGACTAAAGACGATATCCAAGAGTGGAAGATGGGTGAAACAGTATTACTTTCGGGTAAAATTCTCACTGGTCGTGATGCTGCTCACAAGCGCCTCCAAGAAATGATCAACTCAGGTGAAGGGCTACCAGAAGGCGTCGACTTTACTAATAAGTTTATTTACTACGTAGGTCCTGTGGACGCTGTTGGCGACGAAGTTGTAGGCCCTGCAGGTCCTACCACATCTACACGTATGGATAAGTTTACTGACTTAATGTTAGAGAAGACGGGACTTATCGGTATGATTGGTAAGGCTGAGCGTGGGCCTGCGACGGTTGAGTCGATCAAACAAAATAAATCCGTCTATCTAATGGCTGTTGGCGGTGCTGCATATTTAGTGGCAAAAGCGATTAAGAAGTCACGCGTTGTAGCATTTGAAGACTTAGGTATGGAAGCTATCTACGAGTTTGAAGTAGAAGACATGCCAGTAACCGTTGCTGTCGACAGCAACGGTGAAAATGCCCACACTCAGGGCCCTGCTATTTGGAAAGCCAAAATTGAAGAGCTAGATAGTAAGCTTAGTTAAGGCATCGTAACAGAGAAAAGGGAGGCATATGCCTCCCTTTTTCTGTATGTGATAGTTTACATTATCAAAGTACTTTCCGTTTACGTAAACAGTAACTTCGGGAAATTCAAATAACTTAGATTAAATTCTGATTAAAGACTGTTTTTTAGGATATATTTGCCTTAATTTTATAATTTGTTGGATTTTATATTTGTATTTGAGTGCAAATGGGTTTATATCATCTCAATTTGTGGAATGGTGCTAAAGTTAGTGATAGAGTCTAGCCAATTTCAGCGCTATTTGCGTTTGATGAGTCGTAATATTACCTAACATCAAACAGCATGCCCAAGTGGGATTGATAATTTTGGAGAAAAAGAAAGTGGCTGTATTTAACCAAGTTGAATTTGATAATCATGAGCAAGTCGTGTTTTGCTCGGACGAAGCGTCTGGCTTAAAAGCTATCATTGCTGTTCACAATACTAAGTTGGGGCCAGCGGTAGGTGGCTGCCGATTATGGAACTATGCGTCAGATGAAGATGCTGTGTATGATGTTTTACGTCTATCAAAAGGGATGACATATAAAAATGCCGTTGCACGACTGCCTTTTGGTGGAGGTAAATCGGTGATCATTGGTGACGCGAAAACAATAAAATCAGAAGCGTTATTTCGTGCATTCGGAAGACATCTAGAACGTTTAGGTGGCAGCTATTACTCAGCCGAAGATGTAAACATCACAACTGGTGATGTAATGACCATGCACAAAGAAACAAATTATGTGATGGGGCTAGAGGGCAAAAGCGGTAACCCATCTCCTTTTACCGCATTAGGTACTTTCCTTGGCATCAAAGCGGCATATCAACATAAGCATGGTCATGAAGATCTCGCTGGAGTTAAAGTTGCTGTACAAGGTTTAGGCGCTGTGGCATACACATTATGCAAATACCTTCACGAAGCAGGCGCAGAGCTTTTTGTTACCGACATTAACCAAGAGTCAGTACAGCGTGTTGTTAATGATTTTAACGCAACGGCTGTCAGTATCGATGAAATTTATGACTTAGACGTTGATGTTTATGCGCCGTGTGCGTTAGGTGCAACCATTAATGACGACACTATCCCTCGCTTAAAAGCGAAGATTATTGCTGGATGTGCAAATAATCAGCTGGCTGAATCGCGCCATGGTGAAATTATTCGCGAAAAGGGCGTTTTGTATGCCCCTGATTATGTGATAAATGCTGGCGGTATCATTAACGTTTATTATGAAACGAAACCTGAAGGTTATGATGAAGCGGCAGCAACTAAGCATGTTGAAGGTATTTACGATACGCTGACAGAAATCTTCAAGCGATCTGAACAAGAGCAAATTTCTACGCATATAATTGCAGACAAATTAGCACAAGAGATCATTAAAAACGGGCTATAATAGTGGAGCCGTTTAACTGATTTAGAGAGGGGCACAAGCCCCTTTTTTTGTATGAAAAAGAAAATTTCTCTAGAAGCTTGGCCCCGTAAAGAACACTACGCTTTTTTCAATGAGTTTGAACAGCCGTTTTTCTCTGTGACTGTTACTTTGCAAATGCGGCGCTTATACGAGCTGAGTAAGCGAACTGAAACGCCTTTCTCACTAACATGCTTGTATGCTCTACAACTGGCATTACAGCAATACGCCCCAATCCGTTATCGTATTGAGTCAAGTGATGTTGTTGAGTACGATGAAGTGGAAATTAGCAGTGTATTTCTGCGTGATGATGAAACATTTAGGTTTGTAAGGTTGGCTCCCGAGCGTGACTTTAAGCGCTTCATTAGTATGAATCTTCACTGTAAAGCTGAACAACTGGATGGGCCGTTACTTAGTGAGCAGTTTTTATCAGAAAGTCTATCCCCAAATTGTGTCCATGTGTCAATTCTACCCTGGTTGTCATTTTCTAGTTTCAATCATGCAAGGCACAGTAGAGATGACTTTGGCATTCCTAAATTTGTTTTCGGAAAATACAACAAAGCAGATGGAACCATGCCATTTTGTATCGAGGTACACCATGCGTTAATGGATGGTCTACACGTCGCTGAATTCGTACGAATTTTACAGGAAAAAATAGATCAAGAGATTTGGGATAGATAAACAAATTTTGCGCTAATTTGCAGACGATGAAATAATTTTCGCATAATACAATGACATACTTTGTTTATCTTGCTGTTTTTTATGTTTATTCATTATATTTATGTGGAATATCTATTCAGCTTATTGGAATAAATCTGATGTAAAGCATTGTAAATAGCGTATGCAAAAGGTTGGTTTTACGAGAGTTCTGTATCTTTTGCTGTGTTTTTGATGTTAATTTTTTGTTTTCTATATAATTATTACTTATTTATTGACAAAAAATGTTTTCACAGCGAAGTTGACACATCGTGTTGCATTTAGCATTATTGAACGGTTGATATCTGTCAAATGATGTCAGGGTTGCTCTTACTACGTATTAAGAGCGCAAAAATTATAAAAGTAACATTACTTAATTGGTTGGGAACTATGTCTGTTAAAATCAGAAAGAGCCTTGTAGCTACGGCGCTTTTAGGCGCGACAGCTTTTGCAAGCAGCAATGTGATTGCAGATCCTTTGAATGACATACAAAAAGTAGGTCAACAAACTCAAACGGCTGCTAAAAAGTCTCAAGAAAAGATTGATAACCTATATGGTCAGTCTCAAGAAATGATCGCTGAATACCGTGGTCTTATCGACGAAACAGAACTGCTAAAAGTGTACAACGACCACGTTGCACGCCTTGTAGCAGACCAGAATGCTGGTATTGAGTCTCTTGAGCGTCAAATTGGTACTATTGATAAGACAAAACAGGACGTTGTGCCTTTGATGTATCGCATGATCGATACGCTTGAGCAATTCATCAAAGCGGACGTTCCGTTTAATCAAGAATCACGTCTAGAGCGTGTTGAGAGACTTCGTAGCATTATGACGAACTCTTCTGTAACGACTTCTGAAAAGTTCCGTCAGGTGCTTGAAGCTTATACTATTGAAACTGACTACAGTACAACTATCGTGTCAAGCCAGGGTTCACTTGAACAAAACGGTAAAAACATCAATGTTGACTTCGCACGTCTTGGCCGTATTGCATACGTTGCTCAGTCGTTTGACCAAAAACACGCTTGGGTTTGGAATAACAGTACTAAGCAGTGGGAACAACTTGGCGAAGAATATCTTAAGCCAGTTAAGAGCATGATCCGTATCGCTCGTAAGCAAGCGGCTCCTGAACTTATCGATCTACCTATCTTTGGCGCGGAGTAATTAATGATGAAGAAACTATTTAAAGGTTTTGCAGTTGCTGCAGCGTTAACAGTTTCTGCTGGTGCCGCGCTGAATGCACACGCGAACACTGAAGCCTTAGACAAAATTTTAGAGCAGGTTAAGCAAAACCGTATTTCTGAAGGTAAAATCAACAAGCAACGTGAGCAAGAGTTCTTAAACGACCGTGCTGACAAGCAAGCTTTATTGAACAAAGCAAAACGTGACTTAGCCGCTGAAAAAGCGCGTGGCGATCGTTTAAACGAGCAGTTTAAGCAAAACGAAATCACACTTGCGGAAAAAGAAGTTGAACTAGAAAACGCTAAAGGTACTCTAGGTGAGATGTTTGGTGTTGTTCGTCGTTCAGCAGCTGATGCTATTGGCTCAATTGAAGCATCACTTGTAAGTGCTGAAAAGCCTGGGCGTGCTGAAGTACTTCGTTCACTAGCGGAAGCGAAAGAACTTCCTACTACTCGTGAACTTGAAGACCTTTGGATTGCTTTCCAGACTGAAATGACTGAGTCTGCAAAAGTTTCAAAATTTGAAGCTGAAGTTGCAGAGCTAAGTGGTGACATTAACGTTAAAGAAGTAACGCGTGTAGGTAACTTCAACCTTGTTACAAAAGACGGTTATGTTATCTATGATGCGGAGAACAAGCAAATCGTGCCACTAGGTAAGCAGCCAGGTGGTGAGTTAGGCGGTGTTGCGAGCCTTATCGGTGCATCTGCTGATCAATACGTTAAGTTTGCAGTTGACCCAACTCGTGGTTCACTATTACAACTTAATACTCAGCGTGCAACAATGGAAGAGCGTTGGCACCAAGGCGACACGGTTGGTTATATTATCACTGCACTACTTATCTTAGGTGCGTTGATTGCGGTTATCCGTATGCTTGACCTATTCATCGTGAGCGGAAAAATCAAAGCGCAAATTAAAAACGCGAATAACCCGAACACAAACAACCCACTTGGCCGTATCTTGAAAGTTTACCACGATAATAAAGACCAAGACGTTGAAAACCTAGAGCTTAAACTTGACGAAGCTATCTTACGTGAAACTCCACGTATTGAGATGGGTGTAAATATCATCAAGATCCTAGCGGCTATCGCGCCACTACTAGGTCTACTAGGTACGGTTGTTGGTATGATCATGACGTTTGAATCAATCACGCTATACGGTACTGGTGATCCGAAGATCATGGCTGGTAACATCTCTCTAGCGCTAGTAACTACAGCACTAGGTCTAATTGCAGCTCTACCACTAATTCTACTTCACGCTGTTGTTGCTGGTCGTAGTAAAGCGGTTCTACACATCCTAGATGAGCAAAGCGCAGGTATTGTTGCCGCTCACGCGGAGAAGGAGAAAGCCTAATGTTAGTCCTGATGGAGATATGGGAATCTATCAGGGATTTTGTTGCTACAGGCGGCGATGTATTATACGTGGTCGCAATAGCACTCTTTCTAATGTGGGTTTTAATGATTGAGCGCTATTGGTTCCTACTAGGTGAATTTCCTAAAATACACAAGGAAATAGTCACTAAGTGGGACGCCCGCCAAGATACTACGTCTTGGTACGCACACAGAATCCGCGATGCATGGATTTCTGAAGCGTCTGAAAAATTAGATGAGCGTATGTTGATTATCAAAACATTGGTTGCAATGTGTCCTTTAATCGGTCTTTTAGGTACAGTGACAGGTATGATCACAGTATTCGAGACAATGGCTACTCAAGGTACGGGTAACGCACGATTAATGGCTTCAGGCATTTCAATGGCTACGGTACCAACAATGGCTGGAATGGTTGCGGCACTATCAGGTGTTTTCTTTAGCACGCGTTTAGAAGCGCGCGCAAAAATGGCTAAAGAAAAGCTAGTTGATAGCTTGCCTCATCACTAGAGAGAGATTGAACTATGGCACGTAAACAACGTTTTCGTGAAGAGGAAGATGCAGCAGTAGATATGACGCCGATGCTAGACATCGTATTCATCATGCTTATCTTCTTCATCGTAACCACTTCTTTTGTTAAAGAAGCTGGTATTGAGGTTAACAAGCCAAAAGCGGCACAAGCACAAAAAACTAAGAACGCGAACATCTTCATCGCAATCCGTGAAAACGGCGAGATTTGGATGGATAAGCGTCAAGTAGATGTTGAGCGTGTAAGTGCTAACCTTGAAAGTCTAATGGCCGAGCAACCTACAGACGTGATAATTATTCAAGCTGACAAAGGCGCGAAACACGGCGTAGTAGTGAAGGTTATGGATCAGATCAAAGCGACTGGCGACAACCTGAAGATTTCAATAGCTGGAGATCAGTAATGATTCGACTTCTGTTTTCACTTCTAGCAGGTGGGGCAGTAACTCTCGGCTTGTTCTTTTTTATGTCATATCTTATCTCCGGCGGAGCGGATAGGGCAGATGTTCAAAAAGAACAGATCGTAGTCGAGATTATGTCGAATCCACCTGAATCGAAGGTGCAGCAGCGGAAGCGTGTCCCGCCTCCGCCGCCGCCACCGCCTAAACAGCCGCCTAAGCCGCAGCCGCCTCAGCCTGACGTTGCTGATCCGACTGGTGGTAACATCGGCTTTAATATGCCTAGTATTGATCTAGGTGGTACAGCAGGTGGTTTATCTGGACCAGGTGAGTTCGGTCGCGATGGTGATGCAACACCTATCGTTCGAATTGAGCCTAAATATCCACCGCAAGCTGCTCGTGATGGCAAAGAAGGTTGGGTACGCTTATCATTCACAATCAATGAACTTGGTGGTGTTGAAGACATCGAAGTTATTGAAGCTGAACCAAAGCGTATATTTGACCGTGAAGCTAAACGTGCGCTTCGTAAGTGGAAATACCGTCCAAAGGTTGTTGATGGTAAACCACAGAAACAGCCGGGCATCACTGTTCAGCTTGATTTTACATTGAACCAAGACTAAGGAGGCAGGATATGAAAAGTTTACCTAAATTTACAGCTCTTGCTCTTCTTATCGCACTGACTGGTGGTACGTACTCAGGATCAGTTTCTGCTGCGCCGAACTATGAAGAAATAGAAAAGCGTAAAGCGGCAAAAACTAAAATCATGGGTGAGCGGGTAGGTAAAAAAGTTGCCCAAGCTTTCGACTTATATAACGAAGAGAAAGTGGATGAAGCAATAGCAATGCTTCGTGAGCTAGACCCTTCTGATGAGTTTGACAAAGCAACGGTTAACCGCTACCTGGGCCAGCTGTATGCTCAAAAAGAAAATTACGCCGAGGCCATTAAATATACTCGTCAAGCAATTGCACCAGACGCGCTTAATTTTAAAGATCAAGCGGACATCATGAAGCTATTAGGTGACCTTTTATTGGGTACTGAAAAGTACGCAGAAGGTATTAAAGCCTATGAAGCTTGGATGGATTTCACAGGTGAAACTGATGGAAAAGTATATGGCCGTATTGCACAGGCATATTATGAGTTGAAGCAATTCAAAAACGTTATTGCTCCTGCTGATAAAGCAATTGCCGGTGTAGAAGAGCCTAATAAACAGTACTATCTGATGAAAGTAGCGGCTTATTTTGAACTGAAGCAGTTCAAAAATGCTGTGAAAGTTGGTGAAGAACTGGTTAGAGTTTTCCCAGAAGACCCTAAAGTGTGGACTCAACTTGGTGGTTTTTATTTGCAAACTGAAGATTACAGTAAAGGTATGACTGTAATGAAGGTTGCGTATGACAAAGGCTATTTTGCAAAAGAGAATGACTACAAAATTCTTGGTAGTTTATACTCTTTAACAGATAGTCCTTGGCGCGCTGCTCAAACTTTCGAAAAAGCCATCAAAGATGGCAAGATTGAACGTACAAAGCAGAACCTAACAGCACTTGCAAGTTATTATCATCAAGCTAAAGAAATCACTGACGCTGCAAAATTCTATGAAGAAGCAGCGAAAATTGATAATGATGCCGATCTTTATCGCCGAGCAGGTAGCTTGCTACATCAAGCACAAAAATATAGTGCTGCGGTAGTAAGGCTGAATAAGGCGCTTGAACTTGGTACTGATAAAAAAGGTAGTGCATATGCAGATCTTGCAGAAGCTTACTTCTATCAGGGCAAATTTAAGCAAGCCCATGCAGCAATCGTGAAGGCGCAGGATGACCCGAGTACTCGTAAGTTTGCGAAGAGTTGGGAAACCTACATTAAAGACAAAGCACAGCGCAAAGGCATCAGCCTTTAATAAAAAAGCCCCGAAAGGGGCTTTTTTGATTCTCAGATATGAAGTTAAGCCATGAAAAAGTATTCTTTAGCCTTGTTAATCTCAATCCTACTTTCCACGTTAACTGCATGTGGAGATAATAACCTCTCCCTCAATGAGCAAGAGTTTAGCTCAGAATTACGCGCGTTAAATAGCGCACTGTATAGACAGTCTGACTTGGAGATCAACGAGCTTCCGTTTACTGAAGCGTATCTAGAGCGTAGGCATTCAATCCTTTCAAATAAATTGCTCTCATCCAATGTAGCTATACATTCTGAATTAGATTATCTAAGAATTCAGCAGCGCTACCCCGAGCGCTACTTGCCCTGGCCTGGTAATGTACCTGTGATAGCGTATATTCAAGAAAAGGTGAGTACTGAAGTAGTTGATAAATGGTTTTTATTCGTCAAATCAAAGCTGGTAGAGGCAAGTGAAAGCAATATTAGGCTGAACCGACTCGAACACCAGGGATTACTGGAACAGTTGACTTCTGCTGATATAACACTCCAATCACGTGATGACTTGATTAGTTACTTAAACAGCTATAAGCCAAGAGCAATGCTTGGTTTACATCAGCTTCCCAATGGTAAAGAGTGGTATCAATCTAAACTAAACTTTTATGGTTCCATAACGACTTCACCTAACACGGTATTGGCTAACTTAGCTAAGCTTGCTGTACATGATACAAATACAGTACTGCCGGTGATGCCAAATCTACATCGCCCTTACATTTTAGAGTTGCTACCAGATAGTTGTAAAAGGTTAACTGGGCTGAACTGGCGAGACGGCTTTGTTAATTTGCCAGCATCGGTTGCCAAATGTAAACAAGTAAGAAAACAGCATAAGATGTTATTGCTAACAATAATGGAAGTAGATTTGGGCTTGCACTACCAAGGGTGGTCACAACAGCAGGCATTTGTTGTGCTCAACTCAAGACTAGCGCTGAATGAACAACAAGCACAACAATTGATTGCTAATATCGTGTATTTTCCTGCAACTATTTTTGCTGCATATCCACACTTCTTGCAGCCTTAGCTTTACAACTTATACAGCGCTGAGTTGCAGGGTCTTGCTCTAGCAGCTCAGGCTCAATCGCTTGTTCACAATCGCAACAGTAACCAAATTGGCCGATCTCCATTTGACAAAGTGCAGCCTCGACTTTCATCAGCCGATCGTATTGTGGGAACTGCTCCGGATTAATCTTTTCCACCACAATATCTAACCACTTATTTGGCGGATTAACTTCTAAAGTGTTGGCAAGGTTATGTGTAAACTCATTGGGTGAGGATTTCAACTCACCTAAAAAGTCATTTCTCAGTGCAGTAAGTTCAGCCTGAAGGCTTTGCTCGTAGTTTATTACATTTTCATTCATGGGCGCTCTCCTATCCGACGCCCCATTATCATTTGGGTATAGCTTTGCTGTTATGATTTGAATCAAGGTCTGGAGATATTGCATATTTCTCAAGCACTCTAACGACATCTTGTTTGCTTTTCAGTGTTTTGATTTCGTCAAACACAAGATGGGCACCGTTATACTGACGCTTTAGATAACTTAACCACTGTTTCGTTCTAGACGAAAAGTATTTGTCACTCATATTTTCATCTTGGTGCATTGAAGAATGCAATATGTGATAGACCACATTTTCCCATGAAAGCGGTGAGTAGGGCTTATCTGCTTTGTATGCTTTGATTTTAGCTGCTAAATCTGGCGTAGCTAACGCGCCGCGACCCAACATAAGATCTTGGCACTGGCTGCGCTCCTGGCAACGTAGTGCATCCTCAACTTGCCAAATTTCACCGTTTGCGATAACAGGAATGGTTAACCTTGATAATAAAGGCGGTATTTTTTCCCAATATGCGGGCGGCTTATATCCATCTCTTTTTGTTCGCGCATGAATAGCTAGGCTTGAGGCTCCGGCTTGTTGAACTGCATCGACAATCTCAGTGCTGTTTGTGTCGTCATCAAAACCAAGTCTAATCTTGGCACTCACCTCTTGCTCAGTTGGTACCGCTTCTCGCACCGCTTTAATAATTTGGTATATTTGCTCCGGTTCTTTTAGTAACACGGCGCCGCCTCTGCTTTTATTGACTGTTTTTGCAGGACAGCCAAAGTTAAGGTCAACTCCGTGAGAGCCGAGCTTTACAGCTTTTCTTGCATTGGCAGCAAGGGCGTGTGGGACTTGTCCTAGCAGTTGGATCCTAACAGGAGTTCCAGACTTCGTATAACCGCCATTGAGTAACTCTGGGCAGTACCTGACGAAAACTCGGCGAGGAAAGGTGAGGTCAACAACACGAATAAACTCTGTGACACAGAGATCAAACCCTCCAATATCAGTGAGTAGTTCACGCATTTTAAAATCGACGACCCCTTCCATAGGCGCAAGGACAAGCTTCATATAACAACCTCAGATACAGCAACATGGTGCCGCAGCAGATGACACCTTCAAAGCGCGCCATTTTAGCTAATCGTGCAATGTAAGTCATCAATAGTAGGGAGTTGGACTAAAGGTGTAATATTTGTAGGGAGAGCTTTGTTAATTTTTTAATTACTATTAGACTGGAGTAGGGTGAATTTAATACAAACACCGCGACGGTAAAGGATAGTTATCCCAAGCATACTTGAGCATGATACGGTAAACATGAAATTTTTAAAAAATAGCGAAATAAAACTCTAGCCAGCTTGGTCTACTAATTGAATCAACTATTTTCGAGAGAGCATACAGTATGAATACAATTAAAAATAACTCTATCGCGCTTACGTTAAGCGCTGTGGTTGCAGGCACTGCGGGTCTTACTGCTACTGATGCAAACGCCAATCCATTTAGCTTTGAAACAATGACCTCGGGTTATCAACTAGATGCTGGTGAAGGTAAGTGTGGCGAAGGTAAATGCGGCGGCGATGCTAAAGGCAAAAAAGAAGGCAAGTGCGGCGAAGGCAAATGTGGCGGCGATGCTAAAGGCAAAAAAGAAGGTAAGTGCGGCGAAGGTAAATGCGGCGGCGATGCTAAAGGCAAAAAAGAAGGCAAATGCGGCGAAGGTAAATGTGGCGGCGATGCTAAAGGCAAAAAAGAAGGCAAGTGCGGCGAAGGTAAATGCGGTGGTCATGCTAAAGGCAAAAAAGAAGGCAAGTGCGGCGAAGGTAAATGCGGCGGCGACGCTAAAGGCAAAAAAGAAGGTAAGTGCGGCGAAGGTAAATGTGGCGGCGACGCTAAAGGCAAAAAAGAAGGTAAGTGTGGCGAAGGCAAATGTGGTGGTAGCCACTAATTACTGGTTATAAAACACACTTAACCCTACCTTATGGCACAGTGGATTTTGATGAGCTGTGCCATGATGTACCTCAGACTAAGCAAAACATCACCACAGAAATTGTTTTAGCTTTTCAGTATTATATCCGTCAACAGTAATCACTAAGGTGAGAGTAAATGGCAGCGAAGCTAGGTAATTTAGGACTTGGCCTACGTCGAGAAATGATTGAGGATGTGTTAAACAACCCTCCCGCGCAAATTGACTTTTTTGAAGTTGCACCAGAAAACTGGATAAAATTTGGTGGTAAGTTAGCCAAGCAATTTCAAGCGCTAACTCAAGCACACACGTTTATTTGCCATGGCTTATCCTTGTCTTTGGGGTCACCTGCACCGCTCGATACCGAGTTTCTATCACAGCTTAAAACATTTTTTAAGCAGCATAATATCCATACCTACAGTGAACATCTTAGTTATTGCTCTGGTGACGGTCACATGTATGACCTTATGCCCATACCGTTTACCGAGGAGGCTATTCGCCATACCGCAAAGCGGATCAAAAAAGTTCAAGATATACTTGAGCGTCGTATCGCGGTAGAAAATGTTTCTTACTATGCCGCTCCAGGTCAAGAAATGTCGGAGTTAGAATTTACGCTGGCGGTATTAGAAGAAGCAGATTGTGACTTACTTTTAGATGTAAATAATATTTACGTTAACTCTATTAATCATGGTTATGATGCGGAGCAGTTTTTGGCAGCGATGCCAACCGAGCGCATCACATACGGACATATTGCAGGGCATTTTGTGGAAGCTGATGATTTATTGGTAGACACTCATGGTGCTGAAGTATCTTCGCCTGTATGGCAATTGCTGCATCGAGCCTATGAGCTACACGGCGTATTTCCTACTTTGTTAGAACGAGATTTTAATATTCCACCTATGCCTGAATTACTGGCTGAGGCAGGGCAAATATCAGCCATTCAAGTTAAGTATTTCAATGTGGAAGAAAAGGTATAAACATGTCATTTGTCGAAACACAGCAAGCTTTTATGGCGTACATTCGCGATCCTGACAACCAGCCAGCGCCTAGTGGTATTGAATCTCGTCGTTTAAAAATATATCAAGAGCTGTTTTTCAATAATATAGAAGGGTTTGTGAGTAGTGCGTTTCCTGTACTTAAGAGCTTGTATCCAGCAACACAATGGCTTGCCTTAGTCAGGCAGTTCTTTGTCAAACACCATTGTAAATCACCGTATTTTCTGGAGATCAGTCAAGAATTTCTGCTGTTTTTACAAGGCGAATATGAACCCACAGCAACAGATCCTGAGTTTATGCTTGAACTTG
Source organism: Pseudoalteromonas sp. PS5 (assembly GCF_004103255.1). Taxonomy (NCBI): domain Bacteria; kingdom Pseudomonadati; phylum Pseudomonadota; class Gammaproteobacteria; order Alteromonadales; family Pseudoalteromonadaceae; genus Pseudoalteromonas; species Pseudoalteromonas sp. PS5. The sequence continues at coordinate 45,964 of NZ_RCSQ01000037.1, read as the reverse complement.
CGCACTATGAATGGTTGGAACTTGATGTTGCCACAACAGTAGAATCACAGGATGAATATTCACTCGATGCCGATGCGCTGCGACATGCCAACCTCTATTTAGCAAGTACCACTCGAATTGCCCATTATCAATACCCAGTACATCAGATAAGCGAGACCTTTAAACCGGACAAAGTAGAGGGTCAAACCTTTAGCTTTGCGCTATATCGTGACGACGAAGACGATGTACAGTTTATCGCATTAAATCCAATGACGGCACTAATGCTATCTGTTATTGAATCAAGCGGTGGGGCACAACTTTCTGAAATTACTAGCGATATAGCCAAGCAAGTACCTCAATTTAGTCAAGAGCAGCTATTTCAGGGAGCATTGCATACCCTTGGTGAATTGGCAAAACTAGGCATTATCAAAACGAAAAACCTTTAAGCAACGCGTAACATCGACTATTATACAGCCTGATTTTCGTCGTGCTTAAACTCGGACTAGGGCGCTGGTCAATACCATCTATATTAACTGGTGGTGCGAGTTATAAAATTAAAGGTAGTATCTATGTCTAAAGGTGACTTTAAAGATCCGTTTAATGCAAAATACTTTATTGCATTTGTTGCTGTTTTTGCTGGAATTGGCTGTCTAAACGCTATTCTTGGTTGGGCAACAGCGGTAGTTTAATCACGCAATTCATAAGGCTGCACTCGCAGCCTTTTTTGACTCTCGGCGCTTAATATACGAGTGTAAATGATTCATCCTGGCTGCTCGACTTAGAGCATTAATCACATTATCATCGCCTTTTCGGCGCTAAATTGTTCGCTTTTTCCTCATCCTCACCTGTAAAATCAATCAGTCGGTTTCAACCTGATAGAAAATTGTTATAATCTGGCTCTTTTGTAATAAACTTAAAGCACAGTAATTATGACGACAGAGAATATGTCATTAATCAAAAATAGTATCGCAACGGTTCCAAACTATCCAAAACCTGGGATCATGTTCCGCGATGTTACTTCACTGCTAGCAGAGCCAGCTGCATTTAAAGCAACCATCGACGCATTCATTGCTGCATATAAAGATGGTGGATTTACTAAGATAATTGGTACCGAGTCACGAGGCTTTATTTTTGGAGCGCCGCTTGCTTATGCGCTTGGCATTCCATTTATTCCAGTACGTAAGCCAGGGAAATTGCCACGCGAGGTGATCAGCCAATCTTATCAACTGGAGTATGGCGAAGATATCCTAGAGCTACACGCTGACGCCATTGAAGCGGGTGATAAAGTACTATTAGTTGACGACTTATTAGCAACAGGTGGTACTATTGAAGCAACCGCAAAATTAGTTAAGCGTCTAGGTGGTGAAGCGACTGACGCGGCGTTTGTTATTTCGTTACCAGAGCTTGGTGGTGAAAAGAAAATCCAAGATCTTGGGATCAACATTCTCTCTTTAGTAGAGTTCGAAGGCGAATAAGCATGAGCTATCAGGTTCTGGCGCGTAAATGGCGTCCACAAAATTTCCACGAATTAATGGGGCAGGAGCATGTAAAGCAAGCTCTAGTAAACGCACTTAATGAAAAGCGTCTACACCATGCCTATTTATTCACAGGAACACGAGGTGTGGGCAAAACAACGATTGCTAGGATCTTCGCTAAAAGCTTAAACTGCGAACAAGGCGTGACTTCAACGCCTTGTGGTCAGTGTAGTGCGTGTACTGAGATTGAAAGTGGCAAGTTTATCGATTTAATCGAGATTGATGCCGCGTCTAGAACCAAAGTTGAAGATACCAGAGAGATTTTAGACAACGTACAGTACGCACCGACTCGTGGCCGATTTAAAGTTTACCTTATCGATGAAGTGCATATGCTATCTAAGCATAGTTTTAATGCGCTACTAAAAACGTTAGAAGAGCCGCCCGAACACGTAAAGTTTTTGCTGGCCACAACAGATCCGCAAAAGCTACCAGTAACGATTTTATCTCGCTGCTTGCAATTTAACCTCAATGCGATGACACAAGACCAAATTGTTGAGCAGCTGCAAAAAATACTGCCAATGGAGCAGATAGAGTTTGAGCTTAGCGCGTTACAAACGCTCGCAAAAGCCGCTGACGGTAGTATGCGTGACGCTCTTAGTCTCACGGATCAAGGTATAGCACAAACTAATGGTAATTTAACATTGCCAGCTGCACAGTCCATGCTTGGTCTAATGGACAGCGCACATGCGATTATTCTTCTGTCTGCGGTGTTGTGCCACGATGGCGAAGCATTACTTGACGGTATAGAAAGAATAGCGCGACAAAATGGTAATTTTGTCAGTGTGCTAGACGACTTGATCGCACTTTTGCACGTTATTCAATTAGCGCAGCTAGTGCCGAGTGCTGCACGTCTATCAAATTTTGATAATAACGATATCAAGTTATTTGCAGAGCAGCTAGCGCCGCAACAGGGTCAACTACTGTACCAATTACTGTTAAATGGTAAAAAAGACCTAAAATGGGCACCAGAACCTAAACTTGGCTTTGAAATGGTGATGTTACGCCTCATGGCGTTTGAAAAAGAAAGTCACGTTAGTATGAGCAACATGCCGTCTGCATCGCAGAAAGAGGCAAAGCCAAGTAAAGTAGGCAACCTGCGTGAACTTTTAAAAAAGCCAACGGCTGAAAATACCTCGGTTGCAAGCGCACCACAGAGCCAGCAGGGTACTGCACCAGTTGCACCTGCACCGACTTTGCCACCAGCCACACCCCAAGCGCCAATATCATCAGCACCAGTGGGGCCAAGCTCACAACCTGAAGCTGACGAAACACAGATAGCAAGCCAATATGATAGCGTGATGTCACAGGCCGTAGCGCAAGGTTTTCAAGAGCAGGTTGTAACGCCACAACCAGAGTATCAGTCTGCAAGTAGTACTTTTTCATCAGCACCAGATGAACAACAAAGCGAACAAGCGATATTGTCATCATCAGATGATGCGGTAGAGTCAGTAACATCTCCTGCAAGTACCCCGGTGTCAGAGCAACAAAGCCAAGCGCAGTCTGCTATAGCGAGGATTTTGAAAAATCGCAACATCTCAGGTGCTGGTAAATTGGTGGGAGCCGATGGTGAGGTAAAAAAGTCTGAGGCGCCGAGTGCGCCCATGCAAATGCCAAAGCCTGCGGCTATGGAGAATGTGCATGTCGAGCCACAGGTAGCGCAAACGGTTGAGCCTCGTCCGGTAATAAAAAAGCCAAAGAAAGAGGCGTTCCAGGCGCGTCATCGACCAATCGCAGAAAATCTAGCGCCGGAATTACTTGAGCAGTTATCACCTGTAAAACAAGATGATAATGAGCAAAAGACACAAGTTGAAATTCCAGCTCCGGAGAACTTTGTCAGCCCAATTAGCGACATTAAATTTGCATACCAAAGTGATGATTGGGCAAATATGATTGAAAAAATGCAACTAGGCGGGCGCATTCGTCAATATGCACTTCACAGCGTGTTTACGCAAGAAGGCGAGCAGGTGCAACTGCAAGTAGATGCAAGTCAACAGCACTTAGACTCTGGAGTTTTGAGAGAAAAATTAACTGAAAGCCTCAGTGTTTTGTTAGAGAAGCCAGTATCGCTGGAAATTAATTACATAGAAGCACTAAGCAGTACTCCGTTTTTAGTGCAGCAGCAGCTTGATGAGCATAGATTGATGCAAGCAAAAACAGCAATGCGCGAAGATCCACTCGTCAGCGCATTTGTTCAAGAATTTGACGCAATGCTGGATGAAAATAGCGTCCAAGCATTGTAATTAGGGGCGTTAGCCCTTATCTTTTATCACAGTAAACCAAATTGAAGTATAAGAGAGCAGAATATGTTTAAAGGCGGAATGGGCAACATCATGAAACAAGCGCAGCAAATGCAAGAGCGCATGGAAAAAGCCCAAGAAGAAATCAAAAGTTTAGAAGTCACTGGTGAAGCAGGTGCAGGCTTGGTAAAAGTCACTATGCTTGGTAGCCACAACGTACGTCGCGTTGAGATCGACGAGAGCCTTATGGAAGACGACAAAGACATGATTGAAGACCTACTTGCCGCTGCGGTAAACGACGCTGTCCGTCGTGTAGGTGAAGAAACACAAAAGCGCATGTCAGAAGTTACCGGCGGCATGCAAATGCCTCCAGGCTTCAAAATGCCGTTCTAATTTAGAGCTTGATAAAAAAGCGCCGGTTGGCGCTTTTTTTGTTTTAAATCGCTATTATGTAGCTGTTGCATATAAATGAAAAAGGAGAACTGATGTTCTCCTTTTTGCGAGTTACGCGGGTAAATATCTATATGATTGAGGGGCGGTGATATTCTCACCGAGCTCACTTAAACATAAGGGGCGATCATATTTGACAACATTTCCAACCTTGATAGCTGTACCCCTTTCTCTACCTAAATAGTATTCATCGAAAAACTGCTTAGAAATGCCCGTAGCTTTATTCGTTCGACGCCAAAGTAGGTCTGGGTGTTCAGATATGACATCTTCAATATTAAACTCTCCGACAACTTTACCTACAGGCATGGTTGAATAAACAACCACTGTTTTAACGCCATTTCGTTTGAAGGTGTTTTGTAACTCCCCCAAAAAATGAAACAGTTCATAAGTAGAATTTTCCATTAACTAAAATAGGAAAATTTACGATGAGAAAAAGCAAGTTTACCGAAACTCAAATTGTCAGCATGATCAAAGAAGCTGGATCAGGTATTCCAGTCCCTGAAATTTGCCGTAAACATGGTATCGGGCAAAGCACATTTTACAAATGGCGCTCAAAGTATGGTGGCATGGAAGCGTCTGATGTTAAGCGCCTCAAAGAGCTTGAAGAAGAAAATCGTAAGCTAAAAGATATGTTTGCAACGCTGAGCTTAAAGCACTCGATGCTTGAGGATATCATTGCAAAAAAGCTGTAAAGACAAGTAGGCGCAGAGCTTGGGTTGAACATTTAAGATCCCAATTTAACGTCAGCGTCGCATTTGCTTGTGAAGTGGCAGGGCTAAGCCGCTCAGTTTTTTATTACAAACATAAGCGGCCATCAGATGATGAGGTTATCGACGCGTTGTTAGCATTGGTCGAACGTCACCAAAGATGGGGGCTGCCTAAACTATTTAAAAGGCTTCGTAATAAGGGTAAACCTTGGAATAAAAAACGTGTTGAACGAGTTTACAACATGCTAAAACTCAATTTGAGACGTAAAGGAAAGCGCCGTGTGCCAACAAGAACGCCAGAACCATTAACTGCCCCACAGCAATATAATGAATCTTGGTCAATGGACTTTATGAGTGATGCACTAAGCTACGGACATCGTTTTAGGACATTGAATATACTCGATGACTTCAATCGACAAGCATTAGCGATTGAAGTGGATACCAGTTTAACCGCTGAAAGAGTGATTAGGACACTAAAACAGATCATTGCTTGGCGCGGAAAACCAAAGCAAATTAGAGTAGATAAAAAAACAACACAAAACAACACTGAAAAAAAACAACACTGACACCCACTAGTATCTACCCTATGGTAGTTTCTAGTTAGAACCACAAAAAATTGTTTATTACTCGTATCAAAAGTGCTTAAGAAAATAAGGTTCCTGTTAGTGTTTACGTATTTCCTGACACTAAAGTCAGTGTATCGCACACCATAAAGGCACTGTGGTTAACGCAGCTTGAGGGGTTATCGCTAAAGAATCTATTTGGTTAAGCCAGCAAATGTTCACAATTTGCTAGATTTGTGCGCCGTCGCTTTTTGAGTGTTTCACAGTAAGCGGTGAGTACTCGCTCTCGACCAACAGCACCATGGAAAATCCGAGAAAATTGGGTTGTGAGTTTCATCCAATTATCAGGTTCAATGTTTAGTCGAGACAAAATTGGTTGAGCCTCAAAAATAGCGCCTTTTTTATCGGTGCGAATATAATTCCCCGTAAGCTCGACTAACTCTAGATAAGACTTGAGTTCGAAAGGCAGCCCTTTTGGCATCTTCTTTCGGGGGCTACCTGCAAATCGTAATAGGCTGTTTGGTTGTTTCCCTCGCCTTGCATGGTCGATGCGCTTTTTGATACTGGTAAAGTCAGAGGTTTCAGGCGTTGGGGCTAACTTGGCTCGAATGGGGTTCAAGTCGACGTATGCCATACAAGCAGCTAATGCGGCTTCGTCTAGCAAGGGTTGAGATTTGAATCTGCCTTCCCAAAATCGGCCTGTACATTCATCCTCTTTATTTGCTCTGCGGGCAATATCCTCGTTGAGTACCCGCATAAACCAGCTAATATCTGCCAATCTCTGTCTGTACTTGGCAATATATTCACTGAGTATCAATTGCTCCGACTCACATAGTGGCTCTTCTTCAACGAACTTCCACGTTATCCAATTACCTTTAAATAGCTTGTGCCAGCGTATCACTATGGCCTTGTCAGATAAGCGCTTTGCTCTTTTATCATCAACATGCAATACAATGTGGGTGTGATTACTCATCACCGCATACGCACAGACGTCGATACAAAAGACGGTAGCTAACATCAGGAGCTTTTCTTCAACCCAATCACGGCGATGTGTATAGGATTTTCCAGTTAGTTTATCTTCACCGCATAAATACGCACGTCTAACGCAGCGGGAGATGCAATGATAGTATTTGGTATCTGTTAAGCTGATTTGGTTTTTACGGGCAGTCGCCATCGCTTGTTTCTCTCAATCCTTGAGTGCAGAGTTAGAGCGTAGCCGACTTTTAAAAAAGGCACAAATTAGTGGTGGGTGTCCTTGGTTTATCTTATGTGTATAGGATTTTCCAGTTAGTTTATCTTCACCGCATAAATACGCACGTCTAACGCAGCGGGAGATGCAATGATAGTATTTGGCATCTGTTAAGCTGATTTGGTTTTTACGGGCAGTCGCCATCGCTTGTTTCTCTCAATCCTTGAGTGCAGAATTAAAGCGTAGCCGACTTTTAAAAAAGGCACAAATTAGAGGTGGGTGTCCTTGGTATATTTTCTTGGTATATTTTGGTATATCTTTAGTTAATGGAAAATTCTACTTATGAACTGTTTCATTTTTTGGGGGAGTTACACTTTAATTTGATGTTTAGCCGCTTATTTCTAGTGAGATTGTCGGTTGTGCTCGAAGATTTAGGGATAGTAGAGTGATATGAGTTGACTATCTTTCTAATTTCACTACAAGATTTGACACAAATTAATACTGAATCAATTCTTTTTGTGTCAAAATGAAAATTGTCCGATATAACATAAAGCTTATAGAAGTTAGATACTTATGACGCAATACTCCACGGAAGGTAATTTTGAGGATGTTACCCCAAACCCAGAATATCTTATCAAATCAATTTCAGAACAAGGTTACAGCTTTGAAGCGGCCATAGCCGATTTGATTGACAACTCCATTTCTGCTGGCGCAGATAAAATAGAAATATTGATTGATACAGAAAGTGAGCCATTCAAACTATTTTTAGCAGACAATGGTTGTGGGATGAATGAGAGTCAATTGAAGGACTGTATGAAGTTTCCAAGCCAATCGCCAGACAATAGTAGGCTAGATGACGACCTTGGAAGGTTTGGGCTAGGCATGAAAACGGCCTCTTTCTCTCAAACAAGAAAGTTTACTACTATATCTAGGTCTAAAGGTGAAGTTCAGTTTTCTGCTAGAACATGGGATTTAGAACTGCTTAAAAACAATGAATGGAATCTATTAATCAACTCCAGTCAAGATATTGCCAGCACTCTAGAGCAGTATAGCAATGTAAGCCATTCTCGAATTAATGAACTTCCTGATTTTGACGCTAACACAATTATAGTTTGGGAAGGGCTTTATAAGTTCGAACAATATTTAGAAGAAAAGAACCGAGAAAACGTACTATATAAAGAAATTGATACTATTTCAGAACATCTTAGTTTAGTGTTTCATCGCTTTATGGAAAAGCAGGACAAGAAACTACAAATCAGAATTAATAATCAACTATTAAAGCCATTTAATCCGTTTCCAATCAAAGAGAATGACTTCAGGTCACTAGAGTTCAGAAAACGAAAATTTGGAGATGACTCTATTAAGATAGAGGGTTTTATCTTACCTTCGAGAAGTATCCAAGAAAACAAGCAGGGGTTGTCTATTTGGACCACCAAAAATCGCAGCTTAATGGACATGGAAGGCATATACATATATAGAGCTAATAGATTGATTTTTTTTGGTGGCTGGAATGGCTTAATAAAAAAAGCCCCTCGTCTTCAGCTAGCTAGGTTACAGGTAGAAATAGGAAATAATGCCGATCACTTGCTTCATTTAAACGTTGCTAAATCACAAGTAATCATCCCCCATGAATTAAAAAATGCCTTTCAAGGTTACATAAATGCTCTGAAGCGAGAAGCGGAAAAAGAATTTTATAATCGCGGTATTCGACAGTTTAATGAGCCAAAAGAGAGAACTAATACTCATCTTTTTGAGAGAAAGATCTCAAGTAAGGGACCAGTCCTTGAAATTAATAAAGAGTTTGAACTAATCAAAAGCCTATTTTGTGATTTAGATAAACAGCAATCAGCAAAGCTTAATATGCTTTTTTCTATGGTTAATACCCGTATAAATAAAATAAGAAAGACCCAAGAAAGCCAAGACTTTACCGTTGCAGCCAGTCTTAGTGAAGAAGAGCTGATTATTAATATTAAGGATCTTATTGCGCGAGATGTTGCTCCAGAAGTTATTAAAAAGTTCATTATTCCAGAGCTTGGTTTCAATTTGGATTCTTTGCCTGTAAGTGTATTGGAATTATTACAAGGAGTTAAATAATGTCTGCTCATGAATATGTAGAACAAATTAAAAAGATGATCAACGCTTTGGCTGCTGATTTATCTGATGCCAACAATCTTTCATTGAATGACTTTGAAGTAATATTTGAAAAAGTAAAAGCCTATATACCGATAATGGCGCCAATGATAGGTTTGCCTACCGTAGATGATATTTCTTTAAGAAGTTATTTTGAGTTAGCTAGAAAAGAGTACTTGTCTATTAATCCAACTCAAATAGATCCCGCTGATTCGTTGAGTAAATCCAAAAAGAAATCTTGGTTAACTTCAAAAAGAAAAGATGATATCAAGTGGAGTTATACAGAACGCTATTTAAGGCATTTAAAAAATACAGGCCGCTCAGGAAAAATAATTAGTGAGACAGAACGTTCGAGTGAAGATATTGTCAGTAAACTAGGAGATCCATCTTCTTCAGATGAATTTTATGTAAAGGGACTTGTGGTTGGAGAAGTCCAGTCTGGTAAAACAGGCAATTTTAATGCTGTTATTAACCGCGCTGTAGATACTGGTTATGGCTTAATTATCATTTTGTCGGGAATAATGGAGGACTTAAGAAGTCAAACTCAGCAGAGGATAGAAAGTGACGTAATTGGTGAAGGCCTTGATGAAGAATCTGGAAAAAAAGGTAAAAAGGGAGTTGGCAATATTGCCAGGTTTGGTCAATTAGGAAACTCTGAAATTAACCAAGTGGTTTCTGTTACATCTGTTAACTCTGACTTTAAAAAAAGTCTCGTAGATGCTGACTTTCAGTTAAATCAGACTAATATTCTAGTCTGTAAGAAAAATGTAAGTGTCCTCAAAAATCTCATTATTTGGCTGAGTGACTATGTTGAAAAAGGGAAAGATAAACTTAGCATTCCTTTTTTGATTATTGATGATGAGGCTGACAATGCCTCTTTGAATAATGAGGGGTCTAAAGGACATGAATATGCTTCAAAGATAAACGGTCACATTAGAGCTCTCTTAAGCCTCTTCCACAAAAAGTCTTACTTAGGCTATACAGCGACACCATTCGCCAACGTACTCCAAGATCGAAATGAACAGCCTACAAAAGAATGGCCGATCACATACAAAGAGAAAGGTGAAAAAAAAGAAAAGCTTTTAAAGCAGGTGGATAATATTTTTCCAGATGACTTTATTTACTTACTAAATTCCCCAAGCAACTATATTGGTGCTAAACAAATTTTTGAAACTCTAGAGGTTATTGATAATAAAGCTGAAGGAGAAAAAATTCCGCTGATTGCGGCACCTGTGGATGATTACATTTCTGAATTTCCGACTAGAGTATTGGACGAAGACGATCCAATTGGCATAGAAAATTATGCGAACAAGAGGGAGTGGGACGAAAAGGTAGGCAGTGATTTTTATTTTGGAAGTTATTCGGAATATAGAGCAAATACAAGGGCAGCTAAGTCTTACGACAATTTCCCGAAAAATTTACCTCTATCATTAAAAGAATCTGTGATTTGTTTTATTTTATCAATTGCTATCAGAGAACAGCGCAAACCAGAGATGATAAGCTCTGCTTTGTATCAACCTCATCATACGATGCTTATTCATATTTCAAGATTTACCTTGTGGCAAAATACGACAAGCTTATTAATAGAGAAGTATTTATCCGAGCTAACGGATGCAATACTCAATGATAATCCAACCTCTAACAAGTCTATATATGCTCAAATAGAAAAGGTTTGGTACAAATATTATGCTGAAATTGTTGAGTCAATACGTAATTATCTACCTTCTCAATACTCTGATGAATTTCTAACGCCGATGGTATTTGACTCTATTAAGAGATATTTGCCTGAGGCTGTAAAAGGTATTGAAGTCAAAGCTATTAATAGCATCACTAAGCAAAAGCTAGAGTACTCAAAAGCTTCTCCTAAAAAGTATATTGCAATAGGGGGCAATCGTTTGTCTCGCGGGTTTACCCTTGAAGGGCTAACCATTAATTACTTTATAAGAAATACCAATTATTCGGATACTCTACTTCAAATGGGGCGCTGGTTTGGATATCGACCGGGTTATCTAGATTGTTGCAAACTCTTTACGACAGAAGATGCAATTTTAAAATATAACCAAACGACTAGATGTATAGAAGAGCTTGAACATGAGTTTAAGAAAATGTCGCGACAGGACAGTACTCCTGAAAACTTCGTTTTGAGAGTAAAAAAACATCCTGGGGCACTGAAAATAACTAGGCCTTCCATACTTAAAGGGACCATTGATGTTAAGTGGTCTTATCAAGATCAATTAGAAATGACTACGTTGTTTGATGTCACAAAAAGTAAAATTGATCGAGTATGGGGTAACTTTAAAGAGAATATAGCACCAAAATTGAAAAAGGGGCCTCATCTTGGATTTTTATCTTATGAAGCGACTGGATATGACGTGATAAAGCTTCTGGAAAGTGAAAATAACTTTTCTTTAGAAGATATTTCAACAATGACTCAATTTATTGGGTTGTGTATTGAAAACAATAAGCTGAATAACTGGACAATTGCACTAAAGATCACCGGCTCTGCAAAAGACCTAAAAGGCAAAAGGGTTATTAAAGCTGCTAATTCAAATTTAGTATCCGACGTTGAGCTGTCAATTAGGCGTGGGCCTAATCAAAGTCTAAGCCAAGAACATTATCGTAAACGCTTTTTAGAAGAGCATAAATTCCATATGACAGGGAAAAACGCTAATATTATTTCCTCTTCAAAAGACTTAAGTCTGCGTTTAAGCGAACAGATAATAGCTCGAGCTGAAAATCAATTTTACGATGAAAAGGTGAGGGATATACAAAAGAAAAAACCTTCACTTTCTAATACTGAGGCGAGAAAGGAAATCAAAACGATTCCTGAACGAGTTTACAGAGAAAAAATGACTGAAGATGAAGGCATTTTAATCATTTACCTCTTTGACTCTAAGTATTCTTTTAACCAAGAGGATGGCAAAGAAGACCCTATTTTTCAGGATTATGTTAATGCTAATAATATTGATTTAGACACACCTTTGGTTGGCTATGCTATTGGTTTTCCACCAATACAAAATGATCCTGGAGGGTATTACGTCAAAGGGGATTACGACATTAGTGAAGATGAGCCTTTTGAAGAAGACTACTCGATTGATGACTCTGCCCTGCCAGAAGACTTCCAAGAGGAGGCTCCTTAATGAGAGTAGAGCAGTTGGCTGATAAATGGGAGCAGATCTCTGGGTCTAATGCAGTAAAAGGGTATAAATCTTTAAGAATAACTTCCAGTTGCTATTCTGACGTTTACTTAGCAATAAATGAGCAAGGCAATCATTGTCTTATTCTAAGCCTGCCAAATGATCATGACTTGAAATTCAAGGTCATAAGAAAAGACAAAATTTTGTTGGAATATCTTGCTGACAAAAGTTACGTCGTGATGACATTATTAGATAGCGACTTTAATGGTTTATTTGATGATCTAATTTTATCACTTTTCAACGCTATTAAAGATATAGAAGATGTTGCCGTCTATTCAAAAGTTTTTATACAAACTTTTCATCGGTGGGTTTTGTTTTTTACTCCTGAATTTTCTGACAAGCTACCTAAGGATATAGTTAAGGGAATTTTTGGAGAGTTGATTGTTCTAAAATACTTAGTTAAATATCTGAAATATAAGGATATCAATGACGTATTATCAGGTTGGGTTGGGCCATATGACCAAGGGCATGACTTTGTTTATGATGATAGAAATATTGAAGTAAAGACTAAAGACCATAAGAAAGTTTCGGTTAGAATTTCCGGTGAACATCAACTCGAAATTGAAGCCGGAAAAGAATTAATTTTGTCAGTTGTCTCAGTTACTGAAGATTTGATTAATGGTGCTTCATTGAAGATGTTACTCCAAGAGTTAAAGGAGTTAACGTTTGAAAGATTTGGTGATTTTTCAATAGTTTTAAAGGCTCTTCACCAAAAAGGTTTAACACTACAAAATATTGTTGCTTATGATAATTATCGATTTAAATCTGAGGCAATAACTGATTACAACTGTTTGGAAAAAGGTTTTCCAAAGATAATACCTGCGAATCTCCCATCAAATATAAGCAATGTTAAATACGATTTAAATTTAACTGAAATGTCGAAATTCATATTACGAGTAAGAGAGCTATAAATGGAAGTTCAAGAGCTATTTAAATACAGGCAAGATATTTTAGATGCGTCTAAAGATGAAGACTCACTTATAGGGCAAGAACCCGTGTTATCAGAGCTCTTGCCATATATGTTAGATGCTAAAGTTGTCGATTCTGAAGATATTACTTCGTCTTATTTTTCACCTGGTCACGACAACATAAAAATTAATGCGTATTCAGTTAATGAATCTAAAGAAAGGTTACAACTTTTTATTATAGATGAGACATCTTTAGATGAAACCGCAACTGAGCAAGACCTATGTGTTTCTTTAAAGGCTGACTATGATAAACAGTTTAAAAAAGCTGTTAAATTTTTAAATCTTTCAGTAAAAGGTACTCTAAGCGACAAAGTTCAAGATTCGGACGGTGTAGTTAAATCCCTCATTGCAAAAATAAACTCAGATGAAGGGCTTGATCAATTTGATGTAGTCGAAATATTTCTACTGACATTGACAGCGACCGTTTCAAATAAAGGTGAATCGGTGCAGCCAAGGAAGATTCATTTTGAAGATGGCTTTCTAAAAGTCAAATATGAAAAAAATACCCTATCGATGACAAAAGATATCCTAGTTTTAAAGAAAGTTATTGATTTAAATTTTTTAGCTAGCGTTATCGAGTCAAGGGGAAATCGAGAACCTTTGACCATCAACTTTACGAGAGATTTCGATAAACGAATTAAAGTAATTCAAGCTGCAGACGAAAGAAATTTTGCCTCGTATTTATGTGTTTTAGATGCTGAGATTATATCCGGGTTATATAAGCGATACAGTAGTAGATTACTTGAAAAGAATGTACGGTCATTTTTACAGTTTAAAGGTGTAAATAAAGGGATTAAGGAAACAATTAGAACTAAACCTGAACAATTCATAGCGTTTAATAATGGGTTAACTGTAACCGCAACAAACGCAACAATTAAACCTCATAAAAAATCTTTGTATCTAGAAACCCTGACTGATTTTCAGATAGTAAATGGGGGGCAAACAACTGCATCAATATACTTTTCTCATAAAGAAGGGTTAGATATTAGTAAAGTTAAAGTCATGGCAAAGATTAACATTGCTAAAGACGTTGCTGAGAGTGATTTAGATAACTTAATTTCTAATATTAGTAAGTTTTCCAATACGCAATCTCGAGTATCCAATGTTGATTTACGATCTAAAAGCCCACAATTGAGAACTTTAAAATCTTTAAGTGACAGCGTCATTACACCAAGTGGGCTGAAGTGGTTTTTTGAGCGAGCAAAAGGGGAGTTTTTAACTAAAGTTAGGCATGCTGGCTCTAATGGTAATCGCCTTAAAAAAGAGTTTCCAAGAGAACGTCGCTTTACAAATATGGAGCTAGCTAAGTACTACTCTGCTTGGGGGGATTGCCCTCATTTAGTAAAGAAAGGTGGTGAAAAGATATTTAGGCATTTCATCGAAGTTATCGATCCCGAAGAAAAAACAGAATCTAAAGTTCGTATTGATAGAGAGTTTTACGAAAAGTTAATTGCTAAAATTATTTTATTTAGACGAATGGAAAAAATTTATGGTCAAGGAAAAAACTCTTTAGGGCAATTACGAGCTGCGGTTATTCCTTACACTTTATCAGTGTTATTTAATCACACTGATGGCTCTGCATCTGGAAAAGCCTTTAATCTAGAAAAAATATGGAAAGATGAAAATATTGACAATGATCTGTACGAGTATCTAAAAGAGTTTATGATTTTGATGAATGGCTTAATAAAGAAATATTCCGCAAGTGAAGACTACAATGAATATTCTAAAAAACCAGAACTGTGGGAAGCGATAAAAGACTGCAAAGAAATCGAAGAGTTAATGAAGTCCGCATTTACATTATCCATCTTTAGTACATACACCATATAACGGGCTATATGGTGTACATGTACAGCTAATTAATGAGGTTGTAAATACTTGCTGCAATCTGTTTGGCCAGTAGTGGAGGCACGGCATTTCCAACCTGCACATATTGCTCAGTGCGGTTACCGACAAAAAAGTAATTATCTGGGAATGTTTGTATTCTTGCTGCTTCACGAACGGTTAAACTTCTACATTGAAGAGGATCAGGGTGAATATAATAGTGACCATCTTTAGAAATATGACAGGTAATAGTCGTTGCCGGTAAATCCCACGGTTGAACTCTAAATCTGTCTGCAAACTTTCCGCTGTTAAAATTTTTATGGTTTGGAATAAGATAGCTAGGATAATCTTTTGACTTTGGTGTTCGAGTGGGCCACTTGAGTTGATTACTTAAACTGCCCCAAACACTACAAAACAAATACCTTTGTAGGTCTGCATTTAAATGGCCTCTCGTTTCATGATTAGTTATAAAACTCTCTAGCCTTTTATCGTAATACCATTCCCGCAACTCTTTTTTCTTAATGTTTGAAGTTCTGCGTAAACCAAAAACTTTTCCTTGTTTATCGGCTGGTGCTTCTATTGATTTGTAAATAGACTCTATGGCAGAAGCTATTTCGTTCTGGTCATTATTGCTCAATGATTCGATTGTTTTTTTGGCATCCTTTTGAATGCTTTTCACCCAATTATCATCAGTGTTAGTATCCTTTGATAAACCGCTCCTAAGGGGAGGTAGATCGGATAAAACATCCTCTACAGCGCATAAATTGGTTTGTTTTTTTAGACAAATAGACTTCATGTTTGGATATAAATCTTCTCTTATACCCACTAAAATTACCCTGTGTCTTTTTTGTGGAATACCATGGTATTCACTATACACAACAAAATCTTTCGGCTTAATCTTTTCATTTTCTGAAATAGGGAGCTCTAAAGAGAGAACTTTATAATTATGCTTTGTTCGTCCTTTTTCGGGTCTAATTTTTATCGCCTTACACGGGTTGTGCAGGTCTCTAAAAATAGTTTCGTAGATAGATTCACCATCTACTTTAGCTGAAAGCATACCTTTAACATTTTCCATCACAAAAGCTATTGGTTGAAACTTTGCAATAACCTTTAAGTATTCTTTATATAAGAAGTTTCTTGGATCTTTAGTGGCGTCATAGTCTTTATTACTGCGATTTCTGGCAACACCAGCTAAGGAATAGGCTTGGCATGGCGGACCACCAATTAGGATACATTCCTCACCATTAATAGCTGAAGATATTTTCTTATTAATTACCCTATTATCTTTTCCAAGTTCAAGGTTTTGGGCTTCAATACTTGCTGTTTCTACTTGTTTAGAGAATTTAGGTATTTGGTATAATCTCTCTTCAGGAGTTTTTCCTAGCTTTCCCTTTAAAAAGTCATAATACTCTTCTGGAACTTTGTTCCCGAATTGTCTGAAAAAAGCCCTAAGCATAAGTGTTCTGTGTGCGCTTCTTTCTTTTTCGATTGAAATTGCAATTTTAAAAGGAGAGTTTCCTTTATCATCTTTAAAAGATGAAAATCCCTCGCCTAGTCCGCCTGGACCAGAAAATAGGTCTATTATTTTAACTTGTTTTCTCATGGAAATCGGGAGATGTTTTTAGTGAGCATGATACCAGGAATGAGTATTACTTGACTAATAAAAGTTGCTTAAACTTTTATAGCATTAGTATTTTTTAGCAGTTAGGTACGACTAAGGTTAGCTGCTGTAGGTGTTGTGGTTCAATAAATCCGGACACTATTTTAGGTGGTATCATTACCACTCAACTAGAGGTGTCCAATGGCAAGAAAACGTCGAACATTTAGTAAAGAATTCAAACTTGAAGCAGCTTGTTTAGTTTTAGATAAAGGCTACTCCCTCCAAGAAGCATGTCACTCTTTGGATATTGGTGAAACCGCCTTAAGGCGCTGGGTACAGCAGCTTGAGCGTGAACGAAACGGTGAAACACCTACGTCTAAAGCGTTGACCCCTGAACAGCAAAAGATTCAAGAGCTTGAAGCTCGGATCAATCGCTTAGAGCGAGAAAAATCAATACTAAAAAAGGCTACAGCTCTCTTAATGTCAGAAGAAATGAACAATATTCGTTAATAGACCAATTAAGTGAGCACGAACCAGTAGAAATGGTCTGTAACGTCTTTGATATTGCTCGTTCAAGTTTTTATGATTATAAAAGACGTCGTAACATCATTGATGTCAATGAGATTAAGCTAAGAGCTCAACTAAACGCTTGCTTTAATCTCAGTCGAGGCGCTTCGGGTAGTCGTACACTCTTAGCAATGCTTGCAGATTTAGAGATTGAGGCGGGTTTATTCAAGGTCAGGCGGATAATGCGTGATATGCACCTTGTGTCGAAACAACCAGGACCACACGTTTAAAAAGTAGCGGTGAATGAACGCCCTGATATACCAAACTTGTTAAATCGAGAGTTCGATGTGCAAAATCTAAATCAAGTGTGGTGTGGAGATATTACGTATATTTGGACTGGTCAGAAGTGGTCATACTTAGCAGAAGTTATTGATTTATACGCGCGGCGAGTTGTTGGTTGGGCGATGTCAGAAAAGCCAAATACTGCATTAACTATCAAGGCATTAGATAGAGAATATGAACAAAGAGGCAAACCTAGGGGAGTTATGTTCCATTCTGACCAAGGCAGTCAGTACAGCTCAATCAAATTTAGGCAGAGACTATGGCGATATCAAATAACACAAAGTATGAGCCGCAGAGGAAATTGTTGGGACAATGCCCCGATGGAGCGTTTATTTAGAAGTCTCAAAACGGAATGGCTTCCAAGTACAGGCTACAGCTCATTTAAAGAAGCTGAACAAGACGTTAGCTTTTACTTGATGAACTATTACAACTGGAGAAGGCCTCATAGTCATAACAATATGCAAGCTCCAGCAGTAGCAGAAGAAAAACTTAATTCACTGTCCGGAATTAGTTGACCACTACAGTCTTAATTATAATAAGTCGGCCGTTTGATGAGTATAAGGCTGTAAACGCAATTGGTTAAGTTTGCAAATTAATCAGAAATAGCGCCTAATAGGGCGCTATTTTTGTCTGTTACGGAAGTAAGATGAGTAAATACGCCTTGATTTTTCCGCCCAATTTTAAGCTAGTTTTGTACGCTATGGCGGTGATGTGTGTTGTACAGGTGTTAGGTGGTCTTTTTGGCTTCCCCGTCTATCGATTTGGGATTGTGCCTCATGATATTCACCATTTAAGTAGTGTCTTTACCGCACCTTTTGTACACGGTAGCTGGGGGCATTTGATGAGTAATTTACTGGGGCTAAGTATCAGTGGTTATTTGGCTGCGAGATTACCTAAGTTCAAGCGTTCAACATTTTTTATTGTGGTTGCGACAGGGCTGCTGGTGTGGCTGTTTGCTGGAAATGCCAATCACATTGGCGCATCAGGCATCGTAATGGGTTACTTTGGCTTATTGCTAGGGGCTGCACTGTTTAATCGAGACATTCTTGGGATCGTGAGCTTTGTAGCGCTGTTGGTGCTGACTTACTATGCCAATATAAGTTTTTTAGCGACCTTGTTTGACTTCTCTGCTCAAACGAGTAGTTCTAGCCATATTTTTGGTTTTTTAAGTGGGCTCCTCGCGGCTTATATCACCAAGCCCAAGCGTGTCTAATATAACCTGCCTGTGACGGCAGGTTATTAAGTTTCAGTTTGGCCAATTACCAGATACGGACGCGCTCTTCTGGTGCTAGATATAGTTTATCACCCGGTTTCACATCGAATGCTTTGTACCAAGCATCATGGTTACGAGGTGCTAACGCTCTGAAGCGGCCAGGAGCGTGAGTGCCTGCGCGCAGCTGGTTTAACATGCTTTGTTCAGTACGCTTTTCTTTCCATACTTGTGCCCAAGCAAGGAAGAAGCGCTGATCACCAGTTAAGCCATCGATGATAGGCGCTTCTTTACCATTGAGGCTAAGCTTGTACGCATGGTAAGCCATGGCTAGGCCACCAACATCGCCGATGTTTTCACCAAGGCTGTTACGACCATTTACAAAGTTGCCTTCGATAGGTTCGTACTTGCTGTATTGCGCAGCGAGCTTGTCAGCTTTTGCTTCGAATGCAGCGCGGTCAGCATCAGTCCACCAGTTACGTTGAATACCTTTTGCATCAGACTTAGAACCTTGGTCGTCAAAACCATGTCCCATTTCATGACCGATCACTGCACCGATACCGCCGTAGTTTACTGCCGGATCGGCGTTCGGGTCGAAAAATGGTGGTTGTAAGATTGCCGCAGGGAAAACAATTTCATTGAATGAGCTATTGTAATAGGCGTTAACGCGTTGCGGTGTCATACCCCAGCGGTTGCGATCTGTTTTTTCAAGCTCTTTTGCCACACTGTCGTTTCTGAAGAATTGACGTAGATTTTGAACATTGCCAACTAAATCATTATTCTTAAGTGTTAGCCCTTCAAATGACTGCCATACATCAGGGTAACCAATTTTAGGCACGAATGCTGCGAGTTTTGCTTGTGCATTAACTTTTGTTTCTGCGCTCATCCAGTCAAGATTTTCAATGCGCTCACCTAGTGCTTTACGCAGGTTTTCAACTAGCTCAGACATCTGCTCTTTTGATGACTCAGGGAAGTGTTTATCTACGTACACTTTACCAATTGCAAAGCCTAATGACTGTGTGCCTGACATTTGGCTTACTGCACGCTTCCAACGAGGGCGAGGCTCTTGTTGGCCGCTTAAATGTTTACCGAAAAACTCAAAATTGGCATTAAAAATTTCTTCAGATAGCAATCCAGCATTTCCACTGATGGTGTGAAAAGTCAGGTAGTCTTTCCATACCGCTAAATCTTCTTTGTTGACAAGATCAATCATTGCTTTGATCGGATCAGGCTGAGACATGTTGAGTTGTGGTACTTGGTAACCCGTTTGCTCAAAGTATAGATCCCAGTTAAACCCAGGATATTCTTTTGCTAAGTCTTCACGCTTAATTTGGTTAAGGGTGAGGTCGCGGTTACGACGCTTTTCACGTGGCCAGTGGCTTTCTGCCATTTTAGTTTCAAGAGCAAGTATTGCTTGTGCTCGCTCTGTGGTATTGTCTAGACCTGCAAACTTAAGCATAGTGGCAATGTGGTTAATGTACTCTGCGCGAGTATTAACAAAGCGCTGGGCATCCTCTAAATAATATGAGCGATCAGGTAAACCTAAACCCCCAGCTCCCATCGACATTTCATATTTGTTAGGGTCTAGGCGGTTGAACCACATACCACCACCAATTGGTGAATTGGCACCAGTTAACCAAGCTTGACCAAAGGCTTTTGTTAGGCCATCAGTGTTGTCAATTGCTTTAATCTCATCTAATAAACCTTGAATTGGCGTGATTCCGAGCTTATTAAGCGTTTCAACATCCATAAATGCGTTGTAGAAGTCGGCAATGAGTTGCTCTTGAGCATTCAGGTTTTCTCGAGAAACAATATCTTCAATGATAGCATTGACTTGCTTTTCACTGCGTTCAGCAAGCGCGGTAAAGGCACCGTAGCGTGTCTTATCTGCTGGCATTTCATAGTTACTGTACCATGTACCACTGGCGTACATAAAAAAGTCATCGCCAGGCTTTACGCTTTCATCACGGGCTGTTAAGTCTACGCCAAACGTGCCTAATTCTGCTTTTTCAGTTGTGATTGTTGCTTCGGCTGGTGTATTTGATTGACTTGTTGATACCTTTTGCTCCGAGCATGCTGTTAGCATAATGGCAGCTATGGTGCTTGCGATAATTGTTTTTTTCATTATTAGCTCTCTATGATTATGTCGAGAAGTCAGCCCTTTTTGCAGCTAAATGTTACTACTTTTGGGAATGCTACCATTGTCCGGTGATTATGTCTCAGCTGCAAGCATTTGAGCTGAATTGGTGGTTAATTCAAGGCGAATGATTTTATTAAAGCAAAAATTGCTTGGGATTGAGGTTTTGCTGTTGCTGCTTTTCGTGCCGCGCTTTAAATCAGTATGAATATCCCTTATCATCTCGGCATTATTAAAGGTGCATGTGCACCGAACAAGCTACGAGAAGCTCATTTATGCAATTATCACCTAGTCTGACCGCGCTTATCGAAGCGCTACGTTGTTTACCTGGCATTGGACCTAAATCTGCTCAACGTATTGCTTTTCATTTATTGGAGCGAGATAGAGAAGGTGGCTCGCAATTAGGACAGTGTTTGAGTCATGCGATGCAGGCTATTGGCCACTGTAACAGCTGCCGTACCTTTAGTGAGGTTGATATTTGCGATATATGCCTGAGTATAAAGCGCCAAGATACAGGTCTACTTTGTGTCGTTGAGTCGCCAACAGATGTACTAGCAATCGAGCAAACAGGACAATATAGTGGTTTATATTTCGTATTAATGGGTCACTTATCACCGCTTGATGGTATTGGCCCAAATGAAATTGGTTTAGATGTGCTAGAGTGCAAACTGAATGACGGCAACATTAACGAAGTTATTTTAGCGACCAATCCAACGGTTGAAGGCGAAGCAACGGCACATTACATCTCAGAACTTTGCCACAAATATGGTGTTGATGCGTCACGTATAGCTCATGGCATGCCGGTTGGTGGTGAGCTTGATTTAGTTGATGGGATGACATTAATGCACGCGTTTAGCGGTCGTAAAAAGCTATAAACTATTTTTATTGTCCTGTTTTTAAGCAAACTCACAAAAAAGCAGGGCTGCATGTTAAAAATTTAATTTAGTCTCTTGAAAGTTTGTTCTCTCCCCCCATATAGCTAGCATAATGATTTAGAACACTGCACTAATTGCTTATATTGGAGAGAACAATGTCCGCAGCTCAAAAAGAAACATTAGGCTTTCAAACAGAAGTCAAACAATTACTAAACCTAATGATCCACTCTTTATACTCAAATAAAGAGATCTTTTTACGCGAATTAGTATCTAACGCTTCAGATGCGGCTGACAAACTACGTTACCTTGCATTGCAAAATGGCGACCTTTACGAAGGCGATGCAGAGCTACGTGTTCGCCTTAGCGCTGATAAAGATGCTAAAACCATCACCATTTCAGACAATGGGATTGGTATGACGCGTGATGAAGTGATCAGTTCATTAGGTACTATTGCAAAATCAGGCACAGCCGATTTCTTTAAAAACCTAACGGGCGATCAAGCAAAAGATTCACAATTGATTGGCCAGTTTGGTGTTGGTTTTTACTCAGCATTTATTGTCGCTGATAAGGTGACTGTACGTACTCGTAAAGCTGGCGAGTCTCAAGCGGTTGAGTGGGAATCACAAGGCGAAGGTGACTTTACCATTGCTGAAGTTGAAAAAGTAGAACGTGGTACAGAAATCACACTACACCTACGTGAAGAAGAAAGTGAGTTCCTAGAAACGTATCGTCTACGCGGTATTGTGACTAAATACTCAGACCACATTTCTATTCCGGTAGAACTTTACAAAGACCCAGTTCCTGAGTCAGAAGGTCCTGACGGTGAAAAAATCGAAGCGCAGCCTGGCGAGTGGGAAGCAATTAACAAAGCGACAGCACTTTGGACACGTGACAAATCTGAGATCAGTGAAGAAGAGTATAAAGAATTCTACAAACACGTTGGTCATGACTGGGAAGAACCGCTTTCATGGGCTCACAATAAAGTAGAAGGTAAAACCGAGTACACTAGCTTACTTTATATCCCTAAAAAAGCGCCATTCGATTTATACAACCGTGAACGTCAGGCCGGTCTTAAACTGTATGTACAGCGTGTATTTATCATGGATGACGCTGAACAGTTTATGCCAAGCTACTTACGTTTCGTTAAAGGTTTATTAGATTCTAACGATTTGCCACTTAACGTATCTCGTGAAATCCTACAAGATAACAAGATCACGCAAGCTATTCGTAAGGGCTGTACGTCTCGTGTACTCAAAATGCTTGAGCGTATGGGCAAAAACAAACCAGAAGACTATCAAACATTCTGGAATGAGTTTGGTAATGTAATTAAAGAAGGCCCAGCAGAAGATTTTGCAAACAAAGAAGCCATTGCAAAATTACTGCGTTTTAGCTCTACACATACAGACGAAAAGACGCAAAATGTGTCGCTTGAACAGTATATTGAGCGCATGAAAGAAGGCCAAGACAAGATCTACTATGTTGTGGCTGACAGCTTTGAAGCAGCGAAAAGCTCTCCTCACCTTGAAATCTTCCGTAAGAAAGGGATTGAAGTGTTGCTATTGAGCGACCGTGTTGATGAGTGGATGATGAGCCACTTGACTGAGTTTGACGAGAAGCAACTTCAATCAATTACTCGTGGTGACTTAGACCTTGGTGATATGGATGATGAAGAAACTAAGAAGGCACATGAGGAAAGTGAAAAAGAAGTTGAAGGTCTAGTTGAACGTGTGAAAACCGTACTTGGTGATAAGGTAAAAGAAGTTCGCTTCACGCATCGTCTAACAGACTCTCCAGCTTGTGTGGTAGCTGATGACAACGACATGAGCTCGCAAATGCAAAAGCTAATGGAGCAAGTGGGCCAAGCTGTTCCTGAGTCTAAGCCTGTATTTGAGCTTAACCCAGAACACCAATTAGTTAAGCACTTAAATAATGAGCAAGACGAAGACAAGTTTGGTCAGTGGGCTGAAGTACTGCTAGACCAAGCTATGTTAGCTGAACGTGGCAGCCTGAAAGACCCGGCAGGCTTCGTTAGCCGTTTGAACAAACTCATGTTAGATCTACAAAAATAGACCACTTAATTAAGCTGAATGCTAACATCTCAGCTTACTGAAGAAAAAGGCCGGACATCTTGATATAGTGTCCGGCCTTTTTTATGTCAACAACTCAGTAATTATAAAGTAGCAGGCTAAAGGGCTTGCAACGCAGATACCGCATCATCATAGTTTGGCTCTTTCGCCAAGTTTTCGACTAGTTGCTTGTAAACTACTTTATGCTCTTTATCGAGTACAAAGATAGCACGGCTAAGTAACCCCATATCTTTGATGAGCAAGCCATAATTCTCACCAAATGAATGCCATACAGCATCAGATAATGTTTTTACTTTGTCGATATTTTCAGCTTTACAAAAGCGCTTTTGTGCAAAAGGGAGGTCGGCGCTGATAGTCAACATGGCGACATCAGGGAATTGACTCGCTACTTTTTCATTGAAATGTTTAGTTTGTAAACTGCATGTACCTGTATCTAGGCTTGGTACGACGCTAATTAATACCGCACGATTGCTAAAGTCAGCCAATGTGACCGGAGTAAAGTCAGCATCAGCGACTTTAAAATCAGGTGCAGCTTGACCGGTTTCAACCCCACGACCAAGTAAAACAACGGCTTTACCTTGCGCTTTTACTTTGCCCATATCGACAGTATTTTCAGGTAAATCATAGGCAAAAGATGCCACACTAAACAGGCTACTCGCCAAAACTAACGCTTTGAGCATAAAGTATTCCTTTTGAAGTTAACTTAATTGATTTGAGTGTATTATACTGACAGTAAGGAACCAAGCTTAAGTGACATTTAGATTGTAAAAATGACGTTGTTTTATTAACATGTGTCGCAATTTTAAGCTTTTATCTCATAAATATAATTAAACCTTCCCTGCACATTGCCGATATGCAATGGGAAACAGAAAGAGAGCTTGTATGTCTACATTAGTCCTAATTTGTGACGATTCAAAACTTGCCCGTCGGCAGTTGGCGCGTTCGCTGCCAGATGACTGGGATATTAAAGTGGAATTTGCGGAGAATGGACTTGACTGTATCAAACAAATTGAAGCGCTTTCTCCGGAGATACTCTTCTTAGATTTAAACATGCCGCAAATGGATGGCTATGAAGTGCTGCAAGCGATCAGTGAACAAGATCTCTCCGTGCTTACCGTCGTGGTGTCTGGTGATATTCAGCCTAATGCGCATCAGCGTGTGATTGAGCTGGGGGCGATAGATTTTATCCGTAAGCCCTGTGATGCCGCCAAACTTGCTGAAATCATTGAGCACCATGGTATAAAAGACAAAGCAATCAGAGAAAGTTTGGTTCATAAGCTTGGCGAGCAGATAGACCCTGAAATTCGTGATATCTATCAAGAATTAACGAATGTCGCCATGGGTCAAGCCGGTGATTTGCTAGCGAGGTTACTCAACGTCTTTGTTGAATTACCTATTCCGAATGTCAACGTGTTAGAAGTTAACGAGCTTCACATGGCCTTACAAGCCATAGATGCTAGCGCAACGACATCTGGAGTTTGCCAAGGTTTTATTGGCGGCGGTGTTTCCGGTGAGGCGTTGCTATTGCTAAATGACTCTAGTTTTAAGGAAATCGCTTCTTTGATGAATTACCATGGGGAGTTGAACACAAAAGTTGAGTTAGAGCTGTTGATGGACATTAGTAATATCTTGATTGGTGCCATTCTTACTGGTTTATCAAAGCAGCTTGATATGCCATTTAGTCAGGGGCATCCAGTGGTGCTCGGGCAGCATTGTGATGTTGCTGAGCTGGTAAAGGCTAACAAAGCAAGGTGGCAACGAACGTTAGCAATAGAGATAAGTTATGGCATTGAAAACCATAATATAAATTGCGATTTGATGCTATTATTCACGGAAGACTCGCTGAAAACCCTAAAATATAAAGTAGCCTACTTATTGGATGATTAACTATGCCAGCAGCCGATTTTGACATGAATGAAATCCATTGGTTAATGGATATGTTTAACACCGTAGATGTTGGCCTCGTGGTGCTCGACCGTGACTACAAGGTATGTATCTGGAATGGTTTTATGGAGAATCATTCAGGATTATTACCAAGCGCTGTAAAAGACAAAGATATATTCGACTTGTTTCCAAGTATTGATGAGCAATGGTTTCGTTCAAAAGCAGAGCCCGTTTTTGTACTTAAAAATCGCTCTTTCACCATTTGGGAGCAACAACCTTACATATTTCGCTTTAGAAACTATAGGCCAATTACGGGTAAAGCGGACTATATGTATCAAAATGCCACCTTTATTCCACTGACAACCGTGACTGGCGATGTCGGTCATATCTGTGTGATCATTTACGACGTAACTGACGAAGCAATCAATAAACTAGAGCTAGAGTCATTAAATAAACAGTTAGAAAAGATCAGCCGCACGGATAGTCTAACTCAGTTGCATAACCGTGGGTTTTGGGAAGAAACTCTCAAGCAGGAGTTTAAAAGGCTGAAGCGCAGTCAAGGTCAAAGTGCATTGCTAATGTTCGATATTGACCACTTTAAACGCATCAATGATGAATATGGGCATAGCGGAGGGGATGAGGCTATTCGCCACATTTCCGATCTGTTGCGAAAAACCCTCAGAGAAACGGACACCGCAGGACGTTATGGTGGTGAAGAATTTGCGGTTACTTTACTCGATACTGACGTCAAAGGTGCGGTTACATTTGCAGAAAGACTGCGTTCACTAATAGAAAATTCGTCTATTTACTACGATGAGCAACAGATAAAAATTACCGTGAGCCTAGGCGTTGCAGCTTTTAAAGAAACTTTTGAAAAGCATGAGCAATGGATTGAAGCCGCTGATAGCGCACTGTACGTTTCAAAAGAAGGTGGAAGGAATAAGGTAACCGTTTATTCAGAGGAAATGGACGGCGAGTCCTAAGACGAGTCCTAACCTGAGATGCTGCCATAAAAACCAAGACTATGGCGCCTTCTTCGTTATTGGCATCGAGTCGTGAGGTGAAAAGGAAAGGGCAGTTAACATCCTTAGGCTAGAGCAAGATTAAGGCTTAAGGCGAACTTTAAAAAACAAGTAAGTTCACAACATGCTCAGGCTTTGGAGTATAAAGCCAGCTGCTTACCTATTTACCTTTGTTTTTAATAAAACCTAGTGCTCTCTTTATGGAGGTGAAATTAAGTGGTGTTATCGCCTTAAACACACCACTTAATTGAACAAATCGATAAGCCAAGTATCATTCACCTTCGGTTTCTGGACATTGTGCGATTTGCTCTACTTTACCCGTTTCATCAACTTGCTCGAGGCGAACTTTAAACCCCCATAAGCGATAAAGGTGCTTTATCACCTCTTGCTTTGACCCTGCAAGTGGGATCCCACCCTGTGGGATGTATCTAAGAGTTAGCGATCTATCACCTCTGATATCAACATCGTAGACTTGAATATTTGGTTCATGATTACTCAAATTATACTGTGCAGAAAGTGCGCTGCGGAGTTGCTGATAGCCCATTTCATCATGGATAGCACCAACTTCTAGATGCGGTGATTTTTGCTTGTCAACGATAGTAAAAAGTTTAAAGTCACGCATCAGCTTTGGTGATAAAAATTGACTAATAAAGCTCTCATCTTTAAAGTTTTGCATCGCAAAGTGCAGAGTATCCAGCCAATTGCTTCCTGCAAACTCAGGGAACCATTGTTTATCTTCCTGAGTCGGGTTTTCACAAATACGACGAATATCTACCATCATATTAAAGCCCAATGCGTACGGATTAATACCAGAGTAAAATTTACTGTTGTAAGGGGGCTGGTAAACTACATTGGTATGGCTCTGTAAGAACTCCAACATAAAGGAATCACTTAATTTTCCCTCATCATATAGGTGGTTCAATATGGTGTAATGCCAAAATGTTGCCCAGCCTTCGTTCATAACTTGGGTTTGTCTTTGAGGATAAAAATACTGTGATACTTTACGAACAATACGTATTATTTCACGTTGCCATGACTCAAGTAGTGGGGCATTTTTCTCAATAAAGTATAAGATATTCTCTTGAGGCTCCGTTGGGAAGCGTGGACGGTCGTGTGTTTCTTGATCTTCGCCTTTTGGTATTGTGCGCCAAAGTTCATTAACCTGAGACTGTAAATAGTCTTCACGCTCTTGTTGGCGCTTCTGCTCCTCAAACATAGATATACGTTGTGGACGCTTATAACGGTCAACGCCGTAGTTCATCAGCGCATGGCAAGAGTCAATCAGGTTTTCTACTTCGTCTATGCCGTACTTTTCTTCGCATTTAGCGACATAGTTTTTTGCGAATACTAAATAGTCAATGATAGACGACGCGTCCGTCCATGTCTTGAATAAATAATTACCTTTGAAGAATGAGTTATGCCCATAACAAGCGTGTGCCATAACCAGCGCCTGCATCGGCAAAGTATTTTCTTCCATAAGGTAAGCGATACAGGGATCTGAATTGATCACAATTTCATACGCCAGTCCCATTTGACCGCGTTTGTAAGTTTGTTCTGTTTGAATAAATTTTTTGCCATAGGACCAATGCGCATAACCAATAGGCATACCGACACTGGAGTACGCATCCATCATTTGTTCGGCCGTGATCACCTCAATTTGATTAGGGTAGGTATCTAGTCTGTAATGCTCTGCTACACGAGCAATTTCTTGATGATAAGTATCAAGTAAATCAAAAGTCCAATCAGGACCATCGTCTATTGGCTTATAGGTCATCGCACAACCTCCCAAAATTATGCAGCGCTTTGCTTATCTTTGTTCTTTTTGAACAGCTCTCTGAAGATAGGGTAAATATCCTCTACGCTTCGAATGTGTTGCATAGCAAAATTATCAAAGGCATTAGCTACTCCTTGATACTCTCGCCATAGGCTTTGATGCGCCCGGGTCGTTATTTCAATGTAAGCATAATACCGTACAGTTTTGAGCAGTTTACTTGAAAGTATTTGAGTACATTGCGGCGAATCGTCTGCCCAATTGTCGCCATCTGAAGCTTGTGCTGCGTATATATTCCAGTCGCCCTGCGCGTAGCGTTCTTGAATAATCTCATCCATTAGCTTCAGTGCACTTGAGACGATAGTACCCCCCGTTTCTTGCGAATAGAAAAACTCTTGCTCGTCCACCTCTTTGGCTTGAGTATGGTGGCGGATATATACCACCTCTATATCTTTATATGTTCGGGTTAAAAACTGATATAGCAAAATATAAAAACGCTTTGCCATATCTTTGGTCGCTTGATCCATAGAACCAGATACGTCCATCAAGCAAAACATAACCGCTTTGCTGGTGGGGTGGGGGCGTCGCTCGTAATTACGAAAACGCAGATCGTAATTGTCGATGAAAGGCACCGCAGCAATTTGTGCTCTCAATATTTCAATACGTTGCTCGATATCAATTATTTTTTGTTGCGGAGGCACCGGCTCAGCTAACAAATTGGCTAATTCCTCTTCTAACTCTTTTAATTCGCGCCTTTTGCTTGATGTCATGGCTATGCGTCGTGCCATAGAGCCTTTTAGACTTCGTACAATGTCTAAGTTGCTTGGCATACCATCGTTACAAAAGCCCGCCCGATGTGTTTTCATTTGCATCAGTTTATCCAACTGACTCTGTTGCAGGTTAGGCAGCTCTAAATCTTCAAACAATAAATCTAAATATTCATCTTTAGAAATAGAGAAAACAAAATCGTCTTGGCCTTCCCCTTGGTCACTTGCCTCGCCCTCACCACCACCACCTCCCTGACCGGAAGGCGGGCGCTGAATTTTGTCACCTGTAGAAAATTGATCATTACCAGGGTGAATAAGCTCTCTATCTCCCCCCTTACCTTGATGGAAAGTAGGTTCGCTAATGTCTCTTTGTGGAATAGAAATGCTTTCGCCACTTGAGACATCAGTCACACTTCGTTTGTTAATCGCCTCTGATACCGCCTTTTTTATCTGCTTTTTGTAGCGGCGGATAAAACGCTGGCGGTTCAGAGTGCTCTTATTTTTGCCGTTAAGACGGCGATCAATAAAATGCGCCATATAACACCCTCTTTAATGCTTACAAGTTACTGAGACTTTCTTACTCTTAAATACCATTCAGAGAGTAAGCGAACTTGTTTTTGGGTATAGCCTTTGTCAACCATGCGATTGACGAAATCCTCATGCTTCTTCTGGTCTTCAGCCGAGGTTTTTGCATTAAATGAAATAACAGGAAGTAAGTCCTCTGTATTAGAAAACATCTTTTTCTCAATAACGGTTCTTAGCTTTTCATAGCTAGTCCATACCGGATTATCACCATTATGGTGGGCTCTGGCTCTCAAGACAAAATTGACGATTTCATTTCGAAAATCTTTTGGATTTGAAATACCCGCGGGTTTTTCGATCTTCTCAAGTTCTGCATTTAATGCTGCGCGGTCAAACAACTGACCAGTGTCTGGATCTCGGTACTCCTGATCTTGGATCCAAAAGTCTGCATAGGTTACATAACGGTCAAATATATTTTGTCCATACTCAGAGTACGATTCTAGGTATGCTGTTTGTAATTCCTTACCAATAAACTCAACATATTGAGGAATAAGATAGCCTTTCAAGTGGCTCAAGTAACGCTCCTGAACTTCTGCGTTAAATTGCTCTCGCTCTATTTGTTGCTCTAATACATAAAACAAATGAACTGGATTTGCTGCAACTTCACTGTGGTCAAAGTTGAAGACGCGTGAAAGTATTTTAAAGGCAAATCGAGTGGAGAGACCGTTCATCCCCTCATCTACTCCCGCATAGTCACGATACTCTTGATAAGACTTAGCTTTGGGATCTGTATCTTTTAAACTCTCTCCATCATACACTCGCATTTTGGAATAAATACTTGAATTTTCAGGCTCTTTAATCCGTGACAGTGCCGAAAATTTAGCTAAAGTTTCTAGCGTGCCAGGGGCACATGGAGCTTGCCGCAATTCGCTATTTTCTATGAGCTTCTCGTAGATTTTTACTTCTTCTGATACGCGTAGGCAATAAGGCACTTTAACGATATAAACGCGGTCTAAAAACGCTTCGTTATTTTTGTTGTTTTTGAAGGTTTGCCATTCAGATTCGTTAGAGTGCGCAAGGATCAGCCCACTAAAGGGAAGTGCAGAAATACCCTCCGTGCCGTTATAGTTTCCTTCCTGAGTTGCAGTTAATAACGGGTGTAGCACTTTGATGGGGGCTTTAAACATCTCAACAAACTCCATTAACCCCTGGTTTGCAAGGCAAAGTGCACCTGAATATGCGTAGGCATCAGGATCATTTTGAGCAAAGTGTTCAAGCTTACGAATGTCTACTTTACCCACTAGCGCTGAGATGTCTTGGTTGTTTTCATCGCCAGGCTCTGTTTTAGCGATGGCTATTTGGTCAAGTATAGATGGATACCGCTTTACAACAGTGAATTTAGTAATATCACCGTTGTACTCATGTAAGCGTTTGGTAGCCCATGGCGACATAATAGTTTTAATATAGCGGGTAGGGATCCCGTACTCTTTTTCTAACAAGTCAGCGTCTTCTTGAGGACTGAACAGGCAAAGTGGGTGGTCGTTAACTGGTGAGCCTTTTAGCGAATACACCGGTACTTTTTGCATTAAATATTTTAATTTCTCGGCGATAGAAGACTTACCCCCACCAACAGGACCGAGTAAATAGAGCACCTGCTTACACTCTTCAAGCCCTTGGGCTGCGTGTTTGAGATAAGAGACTATCTGTTCAATAGCGTCTTCCATGCCATAAAACTCGTTAAATGCAGGGTATCTTGCTATTACTCTATTGGAAAACAGTCTACTTAGCCTCGCATCTTTAGATGTGTCAATCATCTCCGGTTCGCCAATCGCCATTAATAGTCGCTCTGGGGCGCTGGCATAGGCTGATTTATCATTTTTACAAATTTCAAGAAATTCCGCGATAGTGTACTCTTCTTCTTGCGCGGCTTCATATCTGGCCTGATAATGTTCAAAGATTGTCATAACGACCTCCAGTAAGCTACCTTGTATGGATTGCGGATCATAGATTAGGAAAGGTTACTTAAAGCTTAGTCGTGATATGAATAATACCCAAAAAAAACTAGATTTTTTATGTATTAATGTTGAATTACAGGCGCAAAAAAGGGTGCCTAAGCACCCTCATTATTGCATCAATGATGATAGTTGATGTTAAGCTAGGTTGCTGTTTGCAAAGTCCCAGTTAACAAGTGCCCAGAAACCCTTTAGGTATTCAGGACGGACGTTACGGTAGTCGATATAGTAAGCGTGTTCCCAAAGATCAACTGTGATAATTGGTGTAACACCTTCTTCAGTCAGCGGCGTAGCTGCGTTTGAAGTATTTACGATATCTAAAGAGCCGTCAGCAAGTTGAACTAACCAAGTCCAGCTTGAGCCAAAGTTATTTACCGCTTTGTCATTAAAAGCTTCTTGGAACGCAGCAAATGAGCCCCATTTCGCGTTGATTAGCTCCGCAACTTTACCTGTTGGTTCGCCACCTGCATTTGGTGCTAAGCTGTGCCAGTAGAACGTATGGTTCCAGATTTGAGCAGCATTGTTGAAAACACCACCTTCAGAGCTACAAACGATCTCTTCTAGTGATTTACCTTCGAAGTCAGTACCTTCAATTAAACCATTTAGCTTTACAACATAAGTGTTGTGGTGTTTGCCGTGGTGGAATTCTAACGTCTCTTGAGAGATGTGCGGCTCAAGTGCGTTTAGTGCATAAGGTAGTGACGGTAGTTCAAATGCCATATTAATCTCCATTTTTTTGGTTGATTTGCCAACAACTCATACGAAAGCAAGCTAACATTAGCCCACTTTTCTATACCATTGGCTTTTATAGTGATACTATAATTCCTGACTATTTTACTCAAGTTTTGGCAAACAGCAATGCGTGCCAGTGACTTAATGACTTATAATACATATTCTTTGTGAACCGATGCCGAATAGCAGCCTTCACATGGGCAATAAATGAGCTCAGTTTAGGCGCTATACCGTTGCTTCTAACCTATCGTGCGGCTGGCGTAGTGGTTTACTAATGTGTGTTGTAATAGTGAGTAGCAAGCTAAAGTGCCGATATTAGCGTGCTGTACATAAATATCGGAAAAACGTCATTTTGAGGTAACTAATGGAAACTATTGATAAGATTAAACAACAGATCGAAGAAAACCCAATTATTCTTTATATGAAAGGGTCTCCTAAACTCCCTAACTGTGGTTTTTCTTCGCAAGCATCTCAGGCTTTGATGGCGTGCGGTGAGCAGTTTGCGTATGTAGATATACTACTAAACCCTGATATTCGTGCAGAGCTACCGCATTATGCAAACTGGCCTACCTTTCCACAACTTTGGGTTGAAGGTGAGCTGATTGGTGGTTGTGACATCATTATTGAGATGTTCCAAAAAGGTGAGCTTCAACCACTAATCTCAGAAACAGCTGCTAAGTATAAAAAAGATGATGCAGCGGCTGAATAATGTCATACCTGCAGAGCATAAGCTCTGCCGCCCTAACTTTTTTGGTTAACTTCCTCCCTTTTTATACTTTTACTCGTTTATTAATCGCCTGATCCCTTCACTAGACAATTACGCGTTTCAATTTCGACCCAACTTTTGTTTATTTAGTTGACGTGTACGTCAACTAAAACAGGTTTGCCGCTGCATATTTATATAGCCATTCTCATGTGGTGCTTGTTAGCCAGTCTTTGATTTATAGTAATTGTGTGAATATTTATTCATGTTTTAATTTTGGTTATGTTTACGTAAACGTTTACGTAAACGTTTACTTGTGTGGATCTTGTGGCCATTACACACTTGTTGATACCGGTGTCATTTTGCAAATTTATATTCAATATTTTCAAAATGATAAATTTTGATTGATTTGGGTAACTTGTATTACCAATGAGAAATATTCAACTTAATGAATATATATTCATTTTTGTGTTGACTCTACTTTCAATCAAGGCTAATTTTGAGTATCTGCCAGCATTTCGTCGTACCGTCATGGGCTGGCCGTTGTAGCAAGGGGAGGAGTCTATGCTATATGACTCAAAATTAGAAAAAGATAACTGTGGGTTTGGTTTGATTGCGCATGTGAGCGGACAGCCGAGCCATAAACTGATCCGAACAGCCATAACTGGTTTAGACCGTATGCAGCACCGTGGTGGTATTTCTGCCGATGGCAAAACAGGTGATGGGTGTGGATTATTGTTGCAAAAACCAGATAGCTTCTTTCGAGCTATTGCTGCCGAAAATGAGTGGCACATAGGTAAAAACTATGCGGTTGGCATGATATTTTTAAATCAAGATGAAGCGCTAGCAGCAGCGGCAGAAAAAGTCATTTGTGAAGAATTAGAAAAAGAAACACTGACGGTGATTGGTTGGCGTGAAGTACCAACTGATCCATCCATGCTTGGCCCTATTGCCAAAGCACAATTACCTGAGTTTAAGCAAGTTTTTATCGGTGCGCCAGAAGGTTGGCGTCCTAAAGATTTAGAGCGACGCCTTTATATTGCGAGGCGTCGGATTGAAAAAAGCTTGGAGCAGGACGAGCAATTTTATATTTGCAGTTTGTCTGGTTTGGTGACTATCTATAAAGGCTTGATGATGCCAGTGGATTTACCTAACTTCTATTCTGATCTTGCTGACATCCGTATGACGAGTGCTATTTGCGTATTTCACCAACGCTTCTCAACCAATACTCAGCCTCGATGGCCTTTGGCTCAACCATTTCGCTATTTAGCACACAATGGTGAGATCAATACAATTCAAGGCAATCGTCAGTGGGCGCGTGCTCGGGCCTACAAGTTTGCTTCACCGCTATTACCTGATTTACAAACGGCAGCGCCGTTTGTCAATGAGACTGGATCTGATTCCTCTAGCTTAGACAACATGTTAGAGCTGTTTTTAGCGGGTGGGATGGATCTGTTTCGAGCAATGCGTATGCTTGTGCCTCCCGCATGGCAGAAAAACCGCGCTATGGATGAAGATCTTCGCGCATTCTATGATTTTAATTCTATGCACATGGAGCCATGGGATGGCCCCGCTGGGATAGTGATGTCAGATGGTCGTTTTGCTGCTTGCAACCTCGACCGTAATGGCCTAAGACCCGCGCGCTATGTGATCACTCAAGACGGGTTTATTACCCTCGCATCTGAAGTGGGCATTTGGGATTATGCACCTGACGAAGTCATTGAAAAAGGCCGTGTAGGACCAGGTGAGTTATTGGTGGTCGATACTTTACATGGCAAGATTTGGCAGTCCGATGAAATTGATCAAGATCTGAAATCCAGACACCCCTATAAGACTTGGCTTGAGCAGAATGTAAAACGGTTAACGCCATTTGAAGCGTTAGATGAGCAAGCATCAGGTAAACGCGATCTAGATGATGAGACCTTGGTAACGTACCAAAAGCAGTTCGGTTACACAAATGAAGAGCTAGATCAAGTTATTCGTGTGATGGGTGAAAATGGCCAAGAAGCAACAGGCTCAATGGGAGATGATACACCTTTTGCTGTTTTGTCTGAGGGGCACCGCTCAATCTTCGATTACTTTAGACAAAAATTTGCGCAAGTCACAAACCCGCCCATAGATCCGCTGCGTGAAAATCATGTTATGTCTTTGGCTACCTGTATTGGCCGAGAGCAAAACGTTTTTAACGAGACTACAGGTCACGCTAAACGCTTACAATTTGCTTCTCCAGTGTTAACGTATTCTGACATGCAGCAATTGCTGCATGCAGATGATGACCATTATTGCGCTTGCAAAATTTCATTAATATATAATGCAGAGGAGTCCTTGCGCGCAGCTATTGAACGAGTTTGTAAGGAAGCAACAGAAAAAGCACGTAGTGGTTGCGTTATGTTGATCTTAACCGACCGAGACATAGCAGCTGGAAAACACATTATACCAGCTGCTATGGCTGTGGGGGCAATACAACAACGTTTGGTGAATGAAAACCTACGTTGTGATGCAAATATCATTGTTGAAACCGGCAGTGTTCGAGATCCCCACCAATTTGCTGTATTACTAGGCTTTGGTGCCACCGCAATTTATCCCTATTTAGCATATGAAACACTAGTTGATATGTGTGACAAGAAGGTCATTCAAAAATCATATCGGGAAGTTACACTGTCATATCGTGGCGCTATAAATAAAGGTTTATACAAAATCATGTCGAAAATGGGGATCAGTACAATTGCATCCTACCGTTGCTCGATGTTATTTGAAGCCGTAGGTTTGTCTGATGAAGTGGTAGAGTTGTGCTTCAACGGCGTTGCAAACCGTATTAAAGGTGCATGTTTTGATGATTTTGCATTAGAACAACAACAGCTAAACAAACTCGCGTTTAGTAGACGCAAGTTATTATCACATGGTGGTCTATTAAAGTACGTACATGGTGGTGAGTACCATGCCTACAATCCAGATGTTGTACAAACGTTACAAACAGCGGTGCGTTCGGGGAATTATCAGGACTATATAAAATATGCAGAGCTTGTAAATAATCGTCCCGTCACCAATTTACGAGATATGTTAAAGCTCAAAACGGAACAGAACTCAATTGATCTTGAGGAAGTGGAACCAGCAACAGAGCTTTATAAGCGTTTTGACTCCGCAGCAATGAGT
This sequence comes from Pseudoalteromonas sp. PS5, assembly GCF_004103255.1. Lineage (NCBI taxonomy): Bacteria > Pseudomonadati > Pseudomonadota > Gammaproteobacteria > Alteromonadales > Pseudoalteromonadaceae > Pseudoalteromonas > Pseudoalteromonas sp. PS5. The sequence continues at coordinate 9,864 of NZ_RCSQ01000037.1, read as the reverse complement.
ATCGGTGCATTATCTCCTGAAGCGCACGAAGCGCTGGCTATTGCTATGAATCATCTTGGTGGCTGCTCAAATTCCGGTGAGGGGGGCGAAGACAAGCTCCGTTTTGGCACTGAAAAGAATTCCCGTATCAAGCAAGTTGCGTCTGGGCGGTTTGGCGTGACGCCGCATTATTTGCGCTCTGCTGATGTTATTCAAATTAAAGTGGCTCAAGGCGCAAAACCGGGGGAGGGAGGTCAGCTACCAGGTGAAAAGGTGACGCCTTACATCGCGAAACTTCGCTATTCAGTTCCAGGTGTTACTTTGATTTCGCCGCCACCACATCACGATATTTACTCTATTGAAGACTTAGCACAACTGATTTTTGACTTAAAGCAGGTAAATCCAGAGGCGATGATCTCGGTCAAGCTGGTTTCAGAACCAGGTGTCGGCACCATTGCGACTGGTGTTGCCAAGGCATATGCCGACCTTATTACCATAGCGGGCTATGATGGCGGCACAGGGGCAAGCCCACTGACATCAGTGAAGTATGCAGGTAGTCCTTGGGAACTGGGACTTGCAGAGACTCAACAAGCATTGGTTGAAAATGGTTTACGTCACCGAATCAGGCTGCAAACCGACGGTGGTCTAAAAACAGGGTTAGATATTATCAAGGCCGCTATTCTTGGTGCAGAAAGCTTTGGTTTTGGTACAGGTCCTATGGTTGCACTCGGCTGTAAATATCTCAGGATCTGTCATCTCAATAATTGTGCAACGGGTGTTGCAACACAGGATGATACGTTGCGTCAAAAACATTATCACGGCCTGCCTGAAATGGCGATGAACTACTTTAAGTTTATTGCACAAGAAGCGCGCGAAATTATGGCATCGCTTGGTGTTACTAAATTAACAGACTTAATAGGAAGGACAGATTTACTTGATGTGATTGAAGGAAATACAGCGAAGCAGAAAAAGTTAGATTTAACTCCGTTATTAGCGAAGCCAAATAATCCATCAAATGAAGCTTTATATTGCACGCATACTAACCCGTCACACTATAGTGGTGCATTAAACGAAAGCTTGCTTGAGAAGGCGAAATCAGCAATAGATGATATGACAGGTACCTCGTTGGTTAGCCGGATCTCCAATACAGATAGAGCAATTGGTGCGATGCTATCAGGCTATATAGCCAGTAAACATGGTAATCAAGGTATGGCCGCTGATCCGGTAGCTATTGAGCTACATGGTACTGCGGGACAATCTTTTGGAGTTTGGAATGCGGGTGGTCTTGAAATGACGCTGGTGGGAGATGCAAATGACTACGTAGGCAAAGGTATGGCTGGTGGTAAGTTGGTTATTCGCCCGCCGGTTGGCTCTAGTTTTGCTTCACATCAAGCCGCAATTATCGGTAATACCTGTTTGTATGGTGCAACAGGCGGTAAGTTATTTGCAGCAGGTCGCGCTGGAGAGCGCTTTGCGGTGAGGAATTCAGGTGTACAAGCCGTCGTCGAAGGCCTTGGTGATAATGGTTGTGAATACATGACGGGAGGCGTGGTGTGTGTGCTTGGTCAAGTTGGCGTTAACTTTGGGGCAGGTATGACCGGTGGTTTTGCCTACGTACTTGACGAAGAGAGTGATTTTGATAAGCGCATCAACCCTGAGTTGGTCGAGTTGGTCGACCTCAAAGCGCTGGCATCGCACCAAGAGCATCTACGCGGTTTAATTGCAGAGCATTTAGATTTAACCAGTTCAACCCGAGCTGAGCAGATCTTAGCTAATTTTGAGTTGTATTTACCAATGTTTAAACTGGTAAAGCCAAAGTCGAGCGATCTAAATAGTTTACTTGGCCACCGAGCGCGTAGTAGCGCTGAGCTACGAATTCAGGCGCAGTAGGAGAGAGCAATGAGCGAGAACGTTTACCAATTTATCGATGTACAACGTGTAGATCCGCGAAAAAAGCCTATTTCTACACGTAAGCAATCTTTTGTTGAGATCTATGAGCCGTTTTCAGAGCAACAAGTACATTCACAATCAGACCGTTGTTTAGATTGCGGAAACCCTTACTGCGAGTGGAAATGTCCGGTACATAATTACATTCCACAATGGCTTAAACTAATCCGTACAGGCCGGATTATTGAAGCTGCAGAGTTATCTCATCGCACCAACAGTTTGCCCGAGGTATGTGGTCGAGTTTGTCCACAAGATAGACTTTGTGAAGGGTCATGTACACTTAATGAAGAGTTTGGGGCTGTCACTATCGGTAATATTGAAAAGTACATTACTGATACAGCGTTTGCACAAGGCTGGAAACCAGACTTATCCTACGTCACTTGGACAGACAAAAAAGTAGCTATTATTGGGGCAGGGCCTGCTGGGCTCGGTTGTGCTGATATTTTGGTTCGCAATGGTGTCAAAGCCGTAGTTTATGACCGTAACCCTGAAATTGGGGGGTTGCTAACCTTTGGGATCCCGTCATTTAAATTAGAAAAGTCGGTTATGGAAAACCGCCGTGAGATTTTCACTGAAATGGGCGTAGAGTTTAAACTCAACACTGAAGTTGGTCGAGATATCTCAATGGACGAGCTATTGTCACAGTACGATGCCGTATTTTTAGGAGTCGGGACATACCAAAGCATGAAGGGCAATCTAGAAAATGAAGATGCCGATGGTGTTTATGAAGCGCTTCCTTTTTTGATTGGCAATACCAATCGCGTCATGGGCTATGACGAAACACAGCATAGCTATGTAAATATGGCTGGTAAACGTGTTGTTGTGTTAGGTGGCGGTGACACGGCAATGGACTGTGTGAGAACTTCAGTTAGGCAAAACGCACAATCTGTCATTTGCGCATACCGCCGTGATGAAGAGAATATGCCAGGGTCTGTACGTGAGGTGAAAAACGCCAAAGAAGAAGGGGTGGAGTTTAAATTTAACCTGCAACCTGTGGGTATTGAAGTTGACGATACTGGTAAAGTAAGTGGTGTAAAAATGGTCAATACGCAGCTGGGTGAACCCGATGCCAATGGCCGACGACGTGCCGAAATTGTAGCGGGTTCAGAGCACATACTGGAAGCTGATGCCGTGATCATGGCATTTGGTTTTAAACCTCATGACCTTGATTGGTTAGCGCAATATGATGTGGCAATAAATCACTGGGGTGGTATTGTGGCACCAGAAAAAGGTGCATTTACTCATCAAACAAGTAACCCAAAGATTTTTGCTGGTGGTGATGCTGTTCGAGGTTCTGATTTAGTAGTTACTGCTATTTTTGAAGGTAGAAACGCCGCTGAAGGTATTTTGGATTACTTGGAAGTATAAGACCTATTTTGTCTTGGCGCTGCCTCAACCTGAAGGCGTAAATTGGCGGCTAACTCGGTTCAAAGCTCTCTTAGAACAACTAAGCAGTATAATTCTTACCCAGTTAGTTCCAAGCGCTCTCACCCTAAAATAGAACACTTAATTCAGTAAATAGATATAGCTGACGAAATAACTTTTGTCGTTCATAAACCCCACTTACAGTCATTGTAACTGGGGTTTTTATTTACGTTTTTTAATTAGGCTATTACTCTAAAGCTCAGTAATTTAAGAGATGAATATCAGTGAATTAATACCAAGTACGTTAATTAATCAATCTATTTTTAGGCCAGAAAATCTTATCGATAGCACTGCTACCTAGTCCTGCTACCTTCGAAGTACCAACATCCATGGAGACAAGACAAAACCTTTGCTCTTTAGTTATTAAAATAAGAAGTTTCCAACACAGCTAGCGTCAGGCTTATTCCCTTAAAACTGCGCAAGTATTAAGGCTAATTTGGTATTATAGTATGGTTTTTTTATAATGCTCATACTATACTCCGTACAAAAAAGAATAGAAAGGAATGAAAAATAACAAATGCAAAAATTCAGAATAACTAAAAACTTGTACCTCTATCAATTTCCACCATTTGAAGGGGATCATGTTGGCTATAATATTTATGCTTTTATTGAAGACAACACGGCTATGCTCCTTGATACCGGATTTGAAGCACATGGAAAAGCTGTTCATGAAGATCTAAACAGTCAGGGTATTAATATTACGCAGGTATTATTCTCTCATTTCCACCCGGATCATATCTCTGGTCTGCCAGCGCTTGCAATGCCAGAACTATATGGAAATCACCATTATAAAAATACACTAAATAAATATATAGATAAAACTAAGCATCATTATTTTGAGGGGCTCAACGAGCTTAATGAAAACTCGGTTTTGCATTTCGGTGAGTTCGATTTTAAATTTGAGTTTATTTCTGGGCATGTGGAGTGTGGTTTGTATACCATCATCAATGATAAATACATCCACGTAGCTGATGACATTATGACGTCAAATAAATCTGAAGCACTTTTGCCAGCTGTTCATATTAGTGGCGCACAAGCACATTTTGATTCTCTTGAAAAATTAAAAAGCTACGCTGAGCTAACGTTACTACTCTCCCATGGAAATCCAATTTCTGGAGAGGAGCAAGTTTTAACCGAAATATCTCAAAGACAAAGCTATCTAAAGGCATTGGCTCAAAGTAAATCACCACTTAGCCTAGAAAAGGCCATAGCCAAATGCACAACTCAGTTTTTACATACAGAGTGGCATAACTACGTATATCGTTAGTCATGCCACACAATGCAAAGTTACCGCTGCACTTATTCTCCAGTTATCTTTATGATAAATCGTTCAAGTCAAAAGTGGCATTCACGCACTTTGTACTTGTAATAGTTCCTTTGCACTCGCTCTTGTTGTATCACTTATTCTATCGCCACCGATTAATCTGGCGATCTCATCGATACGTTCGTTATGTGCCATCGGCGTCATTTTGGTAAAGGTTTCACCATTTTCAACTCGCTTTGCGACAAAAAATTGGTTGTGACCACTGCACGCTACTTGTGGTAAGTGCGTAACGCAGATTACTTGTGTAGACTGGCCAAGTTGGCGCAGTAATTTACCTACTGTTGCCGCTGTCGGCCCAGAGATACCGACGTCCACCTCATCGAAAATCAAAGTAGGGGTGGTGACGCGTGTTGCGATAATAACTTGTATGGCTAGGCTGATCCGCGATAGCTCTCCACCTGAGGCGACTTTCCCCATAGGCTGTAAAGGCTGTCCAGGGTTTGTAGAGACATAAAACTCAATGTGATCATATCCAAGTGGACTCGGCTTTCCACCTAGGTTAGGTGTTAACTGGATCTCAAACTGGCCATCGCCCATTGCAAGTTCTTCCATACTCGCAGAGATACGCTCGTTAAGAGATGCACTGGCCTGCTGGCGACTTTGGCTTAATCCATGAGCAGCTTGGTTGTAGGCGTTAATCGCTTCAGCTATTTCTTCTTCTAGCGCATCGAGTCTTGCGGAGTCAGAGGTAATAGACTCAAGTTCATGTTGCAGTGCTTGGTGATGTTGATAGAGCAACTCAGGCTGAACTTGATGTTTTCTTGCCAAATCTAAGGCTTGTGAAAGTCTATCTTCTAGCTCCTGTAGTCGCATCGGATCTTGCTCGACTGAGTCGGAATAACTGCGGATCTCTCTACTGGCTTCTTCTACTTGAACTGCTGCTTCATCAAGCACTTGCGCAATGTTTTCAAGGGTTTTATCAAAGCTGGTAAGTTCAGAAAATACTTGAGCGCTTTGCTGTAGTTGCGATAATACAGTCTGCTCGTCATTTTCATATAGACGAGATAATTCGCGATGGCACTGTTCTAAAATTGTTTGGCTATGACTTAGGCGTGAATGTTCACTCTCAATATCTTCATATTCACCTTCTTGTAAAGCAAACTCATCAAGCTCAGCGACTTGATATTCAAGAAGTTGTTTTTTTGCTGCTTGTGCCTGTTGTGACTTTTGAAGATCGACATATTCTTTTTGTAGCTTGTGATAGTGACTATATTGTCCCTTAACTGCTTGCAAGAGCGTGGTGTGATTAGCATAAGCATCTAGTAACTGTAACTGATATTCAGGCTTCAATAACAACTGATGAGCATGCTGCCCATGAATAGCAATTAGGTGCTGCCCAAGCTCTTTTTGTTGACCAACCGTGACAGGTGAGCCGTTGATATAGCTTTTACTGCGCCCATTTTTACTGATCACTCTACGAAGAATACATTCATTTTCTTCATTTTCTAGCATATGTTCGGTAAGAAAACGCTTAGCTTCTGGGAGCTGAGACACATCAAACTGAGCTGATATATCGGCTTTTTCACTGCCCGGACGGATTGCTGCAGGATCAGCTCGCTCGCCAAGACAAAGAGAAAGCGCATCAATAGCGATAGATTTACCAGCGCCTGTTTCACCAGTTATTGCGGTCATACCGCAATGCCAGTCGATATTTAGCGCACTAACAATAGCAAAATTTTGAATATTCAGAGCCAAAAGCATACTGTACACCTTAACAAATGATCACTGTTAATTTATACAGTATTTTGGTGTTTAGCAACTTATATCATAAAATTTCTTTCAGATATTAAGCGACACTATTAAGTGTATTCAGCTGAGTGCGCGTTCTTTCATAGCCGGAGCTGATTGTTTTTGTTGCGTCGGTGGTTCTGGCGCTTCCACTGCTGGGTTCTGGATGTTTTCGGCTTCATCATCTTGCAAAGTAGTGGGGGTGTCTGGTGTTTGAATACGTGCAATGAGTGCAGGTAAAATCTCACGATAAAAATCGCGATTATATGCGATCCCTGCGTTTGGCAACTCTGCAACAAAATATTGTAGCTGTTCGGCAAGTAAATCTATATTGCCGTTTTGTCTGCACTTATTTAACTCGTTCGTGACTGAATAAATGAATAGTTCACTGACTTTTTCGAGTTGAGCGAGGTTTTCCTCAGAGTGCGGTTGCACAACAAAAAAATTACCGACAATTGCATTGATCTGCGGGGCATATTTGGGCCGCAAGATCTTTGCTTCTACAAACTCTGCTACTTTCTGTTTAAAGTGGTTGCTTATTACTTTAAGACGGTCATTAAAGGCCTTTTTTTCAGCTTCACGGGCTTTTCTTCTATTGTTTTCAATCACTAAATATACGGAGAGTATAGTGATAAGCAGCGCTAATGTGAAAAATACAACGTAAGCCATTTTATTATTTTTTACCTAATTTAGAAAATTAACCAAGGTTATTTTGCGTAACTTTATGTACTTAGTAAAGCCTACTGCCCCAATTTAATTTCTGCCTAAGAACATTGTAGTAGGAATAACACTTAGGATGGATAAGTCTAAGCTTTTTCTCTGCTTTTTTTATAACCACTTCATCTCCGGGCAAGACAGCAAGTACTACATGGCTATCACAACTTACCTGTAAGCTATCGGTATTTTCCAAGCTCAACTTTAATTTAACTTCTTTGTCAGCATCAACAACAAGTGGCCGGCTAGACAGTGTATGGGGAAACATGGGAACCAATGACATGGCATTAAGCTCGGGTGTCAAAATAGGCCCGCCACCGGATAATGAGTAAGCCGTTGACCCCGTTGGTGTGGATACTATCAGACCATCGGAACGTTGAGAAAACACAAAATCATCGTCGATGAAGGCTTCAAACTCAATCATGTGCGCGACTTTGTCAGCATGAAGCACCGCCTCATTCATTGCTAAATTTGCACTTTTGAGTTGGTCATGCCTGTATACGGAAACTTCTAATAAAAACCTGGACTCTTCAATAAATTGACCACTTAGTACCGCCTCTAACTGCGCTTCAAACCCTTCGGGGTTGAGATCAGTTAAAAAACCGAGGTTTCCTCTATTCACCCCTATCACAGCAACATCAAAGCGAGCAAGTACCCTTGCTGCACCTAACATATTACCGTCGCCACCTACAACAATTGCCAAATCGCAGCGTTTTCCTAATTCAACTAATTCGACAACACACGTTTCATCTAGGGTTTTAATCTGATCAGCGACACGATCTTCAACGAGTACTTCATATCCTAATGCTTGCAAAAAAGTATAAAGTCGTTGTAAGGTCGTTCCCGCACCCTCATGGTTGGGTTTGCCAATTAAGCCGATAGTGTTAAACGTGGTCGTCATTCAGTCATTTGTCCTTGATATTTTTATAGCAAGATTATCTTAAAAGCGTAGTGCTTGAAACTGACAATTGACACCCATATTAAAATATTTATGAAACTGAATCCTAGAGATGAACAAATTCTGTGCGCGGTTATGCGTCATTACTGTAATGGTGATGGCCAACCTGTTGCATCAAGCAAAATTGCACAGCAAGATGGGCTTTCTATTTGCTCTGCTACTGTACGCAATTCGATGGCACGCCTTGAAAATAAGGGCTTATTATATTCACCGCATACTTCAGCTGGACGCGTACCGACGGATCAAGGGGTAAAATTTTGGTTACAAGAGTTTTTCCCACTGACTGACGTGGCTGTACATTGGCAACCTGACCAGTCAGCGATTGTTTCGTTTGCCCATTTACTAAGCCAAAACTTTCAGGTCTGTTGCTGCGTTGGTTTACCACAAGTTAGCAGCAAGCAGATGTTTCGTGTAGAAGTACTCGATTTTGATCGCAAAAATTGGTTGGTGCTGTTAATAGACAGGGCTGGGCAGTCTCACAATATTTGTATTGATAAACCCGTTGATGACTCCGACGCGTTACGTTATCAGTTTGCAGCGTGGATGAATACCGTGTTTAGCCAACAGAACTTGGTTGAAGGACTGCATCGGATGCGGGCGATGGCGCATAGTGCGCCACCAAGCTGTCATCATATTTTGGCACAGTGGACAAAGCAATTAAGTCAGCAACTGGGCTCTGACAACGCGATTGTTGTAGGCGAGCGTTATTTATATAACCGCCTAGAACTGGATAAAGAAATTAACATTGGCGTTGGTTTTTTAGAGCAGGTTGAAGATCGCTTAGCATTTAAAGATGGCGTATCGGTATTATTGGGGGGGGAGCTGAGTATGCTTGATTTAGGTCGGGTAGTTGTACTAAGTGTGCCCTATTTTTCTAAAGGACAATATCAAAGTCGTTTCTGCGCGATTTGTCCCGCAGACTCGAAGATTGAGGCAATCTTAACTGAATTCAAAAAATTGCCTCAGTAAAGGGTTGAAACTCTCATTTCAATCCCCATAATTACCGCAGTTGTAAAGAATCGGAGAATAATCACATGTCTGAGCAGACAAAAGCCACAGAGCAAGAGCTTGAACAACAACAAACGCAAGTGGAAGCAGAAACGGTTGAAGCACAAGAGCAACAATCAGAACAAGCTGAAAATGTGAGTGAGTTGAGCCCAGAAGAAGAAATTGCTGGCTTGTATGCGCAGCTAGAAACGGCTAAGCAGACCATTGACTCGCAAAAAGACAGCGTAGTTCGCGCCGCAGCAGAGCTAGAAAATGTACGCCGTCGTGCAGCTCAAGATGTTGAAAAAGCGCATAAGTTCGCACTTGAAAAATTCTCAAATGAATTGCTACCCGTCATTGATAACCTAGAGCGTGCGATTGAGTTTTCTGACAAAGAAAATGACACGCTTAAGCCTGTGTTGGAAGGTATCGATATGACGATTAAGTCTTTTGCTGATGCGTTGGCAAAGTTTGGCGTTGAGGCTGTAAACCCTCAAGGTGAAGCGTTCAACCCCGAATTACATCAAGCTATGTCTATTCAGCCAAGTAACGACGTTTCGCCAAATACAGTGCTAGCCGTGATGCAAAAAGGCTACACTCTAAATGGCCGTTTATTGCGTCCTGCTATGGTGATGGTATCGAAAGCGGCTGAGTAAACCTCGGATCCGCTTGCAATACCAAAGTCGGCTTAATACTTGAGGGTAAAAGTGAGCGACTTATAAGAGGCTACCAAAATGGGTGGCCTTTTTTATGTTCAGTGACTGAGGGTAAGAACGTGCGGATACCAATTTGACTTAATACT